>NZ_DIXC01000091.1 GCF_002435945.1 Mesotoga sp. UBA6090 | reverse complement strand
GTGAAATCCCCCTGGGCTACTCACCTGAAAGGGTTTTTCCGAAAGAAAACCCGAAGACACAATGTCTCCGGGTTCAAATCGTAGAACGATCGTCATTTATTGTTGGTTCAGCATCTTCTCCATTACTTCCAGCGCTTCGTCAGATAGAAGGACCATTGCCAGTCTTTGAGCAGTGAAGTTGTTTTGCGCGGGTCTCTCAACCATTCCTGGTCTGCTGGCATTGAGCCTGTCGGCCATCTTCTCTTTCAAGACTCTCGTTCTTTCGTCAACATCGAGATTCTTGAGGCGTTCTTGGGCTTCGGGAGGAAGATTTCTGAACTGCTGTCTCAGTTGTTCCTCAATCTCCGGAAGTCTTTCTTCGATTCTCTCTCTCAAAGGCGCATTTTTCTTGTAGGCGTCAGCTCGATTTCCAAATGCCATTTCACTGAAGTACTCAGCAAGATTCTCGGCCTGTTCGACCGTTATAATTGATTTCAGGCCGTTCAGATAATTCTCGACTATCGACTGCATTCTTGCCCTGACTGAATCCATTTCTGGAAGAGTCGCTTCTTCACCGGAGATTGCCTTTTCCAGAGTCTCTTCAAAAGTATTCGTGACCCTTTCCTTTAGCGCTTCGAGTTCCTCGCGGGCGGATTTTGCGAGATCATACACTTGGCCCAGCTGTTCAGGAGAGAGGTCGGCTGCGTTTATTGCATTCGCAATCTGGATTTGTAGACGTAGTTGCAAAATCTCCCCATCCATGGCATTTCTTAAACCGGGTGCAGCTGTGCCCACTACTCCAAGAATCAGAATTAGGATCGAGAGAACTGCTATCTTCTTCATTCTTGTCACCTCCATTTGAGACTAAGACTATTATAAGAACCTGTAAGTGGAAGGAGTGTGAAATAGAATGTCGTTCTTATTCCTTATTCGAGATGAAGCTCCTCAAAGCTACTGAAACAATATCCAGTACGGGGATCGAGGTTGAATCCTTTTTCAGAGCTTTTTGTCAAGGTTATCTATAACTGATCATTTTGAGCTGTTTTAGCAGGGACTTGAAGAATCTTGTGATCTCTGTTACATAAAATATATAACGAGGGATAAACCTAGAGAAATTAACTCTAACGTAGTCTTTTCAATGCTTTACGAAGATTTTCATCGTTAGACTTTTCGGGAACTAAGGTTTACAAGTATTTGCTCCGAATGGAAGGACTCTTCGACAACCGATGCAAGAGCATCAGTCTTCTCCTGTTCTTCAGGGATATCGAAGGAACCAGTAGTATTACCGGGAACTTGAACCCGTTTGGTATAGGTATCGAGAACCTCCCTTTCGATAACCCGGTTTCCATCAAGGTCATAGACTTTTACTGAAGCGTTTTCAATGTACTCAACCGTGAAGACGGACCCTTTCATTTCGTTTGTCCGAAGTAGACCGACACAACCTGTGATCAAGATTGCATAACCGAAGAACCGAGAAAGAGCACTTCCTCATTTCCATCGCCTCCAAATACCCTGATTGGTAAATCGGCTTATGACTGAGTCACAGCGTATCTAGAGAGTTTGTCACATCAACAAAAGTTGATTTATCGAATTCCTATACAAGAGACAGAAACAAAATCAGTCATTTGTGTACACTGTGAAAGTCAAATCTTTGGTGGGCAGTAAGAAATATTCTTTTGCTGGGAATCACTCAAGACCCATAGACTCCAACCTAATTCGGGATTCGGTTCTTGAAGATAGCTAGTTGATTAGTAATAACAGCACTGCCTAACTAGGGAGGGTTGAATCAACCTCGATTGATACAATAGAACTATGAGCAACCTGCTGGTTTTCGGAAATGTGAGAGCCCAATTAGGAATCTGTTTAGTAACAACGTCTTAAATAACTCGACTCTGCTATCGGAAGTTCCGTAGAAATTCTCTGAGAGTCAGAGTTCTTGAGAAGGAGATGCTTCTATGGAGATAGGGATAGTAGGACTTGGTAAAATGGGAGGCAATATTGCCAGAAAACTCGTCGCTGGCGGGCATACTGTCACCGGATATAATCTCAATTCTGAGATTACAAAGGTTCTGGCTGAAGAGATAGGACTTCGCCCGGCCTTTTCTCTGGAAGAGCTTGTGAGGAAGTTGTCGCCGGTTCGTATTCTGTGGTTGATGATTCCTGCAGGCGTTCCAACTGAAACAACTATAAATGTTCTCAAAGACTTGCTCGATTCTGGAGATATAGTCATTGATGGAGGCAACAGTAATTACAAAGACTCAATTAGGCGATCGGAAAGACTTTCGGAAAGAGAAATTAACTTCGTAGATGTCGGCACAAGCGGGGGAATTTGGGGATTGACAGAAGGTTACAGCATGATGATTGGAGGTGAGAGAGAGATCATAGATAACCTCGCGCCAATATTCACAACACTTTCGCCTGAACAAGACAAAGGGTGGGGAAGAGTTGGCCAAGCGGGAGCCGGCCATTTCGCAAAGATGATCCATAACGGAATAGAGTACGGGTTGATGCAAGCCTATGCGGAAGGATTCGAGATCCTTAGAGCGAAGAAGGAATTTGATTTCGATCTGAAGGAAGTCACCGATATATGGCTTCACGGAAGTGTGATCAGGTCATGGCTTTTGGAGTTGATTAGCGATATACTAGCCGGTGATCAGAATCTCCGCAACATAGAGCCATGGGTTGCAGATTCAGGAGAAGGACGTTGGGCAGTTGTTGAGGCCATGGATCTCGACGTCCCCGCCCCGGTAATTACATTGTCTCTGCAGAAGCGGATTGAGAGCCGTGTCGAAGAGGATTATTCGGCGAAACTCCTTGCAGCCATAAGAAACAGGTTTGGTGGCCACGAAATAAAACACACAAGACCGGGGAGCAAAGATGGCGAAGATTGAGAATTCAATAATGATTGTATTCGGGGCTTCCGGTGATCTTACACAACGGAAACTTGTTCCAGCTGTTCACTCCCTCGGTTGTGAAGGTCTGCTCCCTGAAAAATTCAACGTAATCGGCGTTTCTAGGAGCAAGATATCGGATAAAGGCTTTCGCGATAGGTTATTTGCGGGGGTTCAGGATTACTCCAGATCTGATCCAAAGATTTGCAATCTCTGGAAGGGATTTGAAACTAAAATTGAGTACCTACAGGGCGACTATGATCAAGAAGAGACATACGGCGAACTGAAAAAAAGGATCGACGAATTGGAGAGGAACGAGCAGGTTAGATCAAATCTTCTTTTTTACCTCTCTATTCCTCCCGAAATGCATTCGATCATACTGAAACACCTGGGTAAATTGGGTCTCAGTAGATCTGAGGAAAGGGAAGTTCGCATAGTGATTGAGAAGCCTTTTGGAAGAGATCTTGAAAGCGCAAAAGAGCTTAATGGGCTTGTTCACGAGTCTTTTAGGGAAGACCAGATTTTCCGGATAGACCACTTTCTTGGGAAAGAGACCGTTCAGAATATACTTGCTTTCCGTTTTGCCAATTCGATATTTGAACCACTATGGAATCGTCAATACATTGATCATGTTCAGATAACTGCTGCAGAGGATATTGGAGTAGAACACAGGGCAGGATATTACGATACCGCTGGCGTATTGAGAGATATGTTTCAAAATCACATGCTTCAGCTTCTGACCTTAATGGCTTTGGAGCCGCCGGCAGTTTTCGAGGCGGATGCACTAAGGGATGAGAAGGTCAAAGTGCTGAGATCAATGAACAAGTGTTCAGATGTCGTTCTAGGTCAGTATGATGGCTATCTTGGAGAAGAAGGAGTTGCCAAGCATTCAAAAACGCCTACATATGCAGCACTGAGGACGTATGTGGATAACTGGAGATGGAAGGGAGTCCCATTCTATCTTCGATCTGGTAAGAAGATGAAGAGAAAGGTTTCGGAGATCTCCGTCCATTTCAAGAGTGTTCCTCATATGCTTTTTGGACAATCCATAAATGGCGAAGCTGTTAGTCCGAACATTCTATCTCTTTGTATTCAACCTGATGAAGGAATAAAGCTATTTTTCGAGGCAAAGATTCCTGGAGGTTCGATGAAGACCAGAACAGTCAAAATGGATTTCAGTTTTTCCGGCGGATTCGGTAATGACATCCTCCCTGATCCATACGAGAGACTCCTTGTAGATGTAATGCAGGGAGATGCATCATTGTTTGCCAGATCTGATGAAATCGAGTTAGCTTGGGGGATAATTGACCCTATAATAAGAAGACAAGAGAATGGAGAAGTCAAATTGTGTACTTACGAAACTGGTAGTTGGGGTCCCGAAGAAAGCAGTTTTATCGTCTCGAGGGAAGGTCGGGAGTGGTTTGTTTGCTGTTGTGGAGAGGATGAAGAACCACCAGAGAAAGATGACGGTGGCAAATAGAAAGCTAAGTATATTCGACAATTTCGAGCAGCTATCAAATGCGGCCGCCGAAGATTTAGCAAAACTAATTGAGAACAGAATAACCGTTCATGAGAGATTCTCACTAGCTCTTTCGGGGGGGTCTACGCCCGGAAGACTTTATGAAATTCTTGCCGAAGAACCTTACAAACAAAGTATTCCCTGGCGAAAAGTCGACCTTTTCTGGGTAGACGAGAGATGCGTTAATCCCGATGACGATGAAAGCAATTACAGACTCGTGAAGGAGCTTCTACTTAGAAAGATCGAGATTCCTGAGGAGAACATTCACAGAATCAAAGGTGAATTATCCCCTGAGATTGCCGCAGCTCAATACAAAAGAGAATTGATTAACTATTTTGGAGAACATTCCACAGATTTCGATCTTGTAATATTGGGATTTGGAAAAGACGGCCACACGGGTTCTCTCTTTCCCGGTTCGACTGAGATTCACGACCATGATTCCCTTGTACTTACCAGTGAAGTGAGTTACGATGGAAGGCCCTCCAAAAGGGTTACTCTTGGTCTGCGAGCTCTAAAACAGGCCAGACACATCTTCGTTCTGGCCTCCGGAAAGGCCAAGGCAGAGATCGCTAGGTTGGTTCTGGTCCAAAATGATTGTGAATTGCCAATAAGTCTTGTATCTCCTGAATATGGAGAACTCTTCTGGATGATCGACAAAGAAGCGGCTGGGCTTCTACCCAAAGACTTTCTTGATTAGCTTTGTTTTCAAATTGTTGAGCTTGCATTGATTGAGGCTCTTTTGAAATAGATACGGCCTTACGATACATCCATCCATCCAAATCCGAAAAAAGCAAAAGCAAGAGATTCTTCGATGATGGAAATCGAGTAAAGATTTCTTTTCAAAAATTCCATGAAATTCATCGGCCGTATAGATAATTCCTTGGAGTTTCCCGATCAAGAGCTATTGATTGGGGCTAAGCTCGCATTCTAAAGAGTGACCTTTCACAAGAATTTCAAGCATCATAACTGATAATTCCGTGCTTCTGCCTCTAGTTGGTTCAGGTCGAATCTCATTGACTTCTGATTATCGACTGGCAAGAAGTATAATTTCAATGAAAGAAATGTCGTTTCAATAGATGAAATATAGGGAGGCGTACTGATGGACGTTGTTGGCAAGTTTGGAAGGATACTTATACCAATGAGCACTGCATTTGCAGCTGACTATTCCATTGACTATCCAATGACAAGAAGAATCGCCAGCTACTTGATCAGTAAGAACTATTGCGATTCTCTGGTGATAGCCGGAACAAACGGCGAGTTCTACACAATGAGCTTTGAGGAGAAGGTAAGACTCTTTGCAGAAGTTAAAGAAGAAGTTGGCGACAGGGTACCGCTGATAGCTGGAACAGGTACGGCTAACACTCACGAGACGATAGAACTGACGAAGGAGGCTGCAAGACTAGGATACGACGCTTCCATGGTAGTTGTTCCTTATTACTGTCACCCGACTCAGGAAGGAATCTATTATCACTTCTCTCAGATATGCAAGAACACGGACCTTCCGATAATGGTCTATAATATCCCGCTCTTCACTGCTTCGAATATCGATCCTGCGACGCTGGCCAAGTTAACTGAGTTTGAGAATATCGTTGCCGTCAAGGATGAGGCCGGAATTAATCCGTTGCAGACCTCAGCCTTCTTGAAGGCAACAGAGGGAAAGATAGTTGTCTATTCCGGCGACGATCTGATGGTTCTCTCTGTCATGAGTCAAGGAGGAGTTGGTGTGATAAGCGGAGGCTCCCACGTTATCGGCGATATGATGAGGAATCTGATCGACGAGTTCCTTTCAGGCGACGCCACGAAAGCAACTGGCAGTTTCAAAGAGTTGTATTCGCTATTCAGCGCATTCTTTGGCAGGAACAGGCGTCTAACAAATCCATTGCCGGCGGTGAAAAAGGCCTTTGCTTTGCACTCCGGGCTTGACGTTGCACGTGTAAGACCGCCACTAATGGAAATCGAAGAAGACGAAGTGGCGGTATTGAAAGATACTCTCAGAAAGTTTGGAAAGATCTCCTGACTTTCAGGAACAAAAAACCGAAAGGGGGTTTGGCAATGAAAAAGGCATTTATCGTAGTTTTTCTTCTGCTCACAGTGTGCATTTGCTTTGCCGTTGAGGAGACCTACACAATTCGCTTTAATACGGTTGCTGCACCGACTCAACCGCAAGTCCTTGCAATGAACAAGTTTGCCGAAGTTGTCGAGAATCTTAGCGGAGGCAAGATAGTTGTGAAGGTCTTCCATTCAGGCCAGCTTGGAGATCAACAGACATCTTTGCTGGCAGTCATGAGAGGAGACCTCGAAATGGCCGGTGATGGAGCGCCATCGTGGTTCGCCGATCTTGGTAACATGCCGAAGATGGGAGTGTTGAACGCCGCTTACATCTTCAGGGATCTTGACCACATGTACTCTGTAATGAACAGTCCCATGGTAAAAGGATGGTTCGATGAGCTGGCATCGAATACTGGAATGAGGGTTCTGGATACATGGTATCTCGGTATGAGGCAGCTCAACACAACCGAAAAGGCGGGTCCAGTTTACAAGCCGGAAGATCTCAAAGGTATGAAGATCAGGATGCCCAACAACGAAGCATTCATGGACATGGGACGTGCTATCGGAAGCAATCCTACCCCATTGGGCTTTGGAGAAGTGTATCTCGCTCTCAAGTTAGGCACTATCGACGGTCAGGACAATCCTCTCCCAACAGATCTGTCGGCAATGTTTGTGGAGGTCACGAAGTACATTGTTCTTACTGACCATTCAATAGGGATGATTAATCCTGTAATCAACGAGAAGTTCTGGCAATCACTGCCCTTTGAGTATAAGACTTATATTATCAAAGCGCTGGAAGTTGCTCGCTACTACATGAACTATCTTGTTTTGGAGCAGGAGTCAAGTCTTCTAAAACAATTCGTCGACGACTACAACATGGAGATTGTAGTTCCCGACAAAGAAGCCTTCATGAACCATGCAAAAGAATTCTATTCGCAGGAGAAATTTGACAATGCCTGGGGTAAGGGGATGTACGAAACAATTCAGTCGTATCCCGTGGACTGATAAGATAAGCTGTATTTCCTGGACCAGGACCAGCCTGGTCCAGGCTATTTTTATGGGGGTCTATCATGAAGAAACTCTTGGCGTCACTTTTCAAAGTCGTTCAAACTGCGCTGAATTTGATCGAATCCTGGGGCGGAATAATATTTCTTGGACTGCTCTTCCTCAGCATCTTTTTCCAGGTGATTCTGAGGTATGTATTTAGTAGCCCTTCACCGGAATTGTTCGAGATAGCGCAATACAGCTTCATATGGACGATTTTCCTCGGAGCGCCTTATGCAAGAAAATTCGATGCACACATAAAATTTGACATTTTATTTCTCAAACTTCCCAGAAAGGCGCAGCTGCTTCTCCAGATAGCGTTCGATCTCTTTTTTTGTACTGTGCTTTTTGTAACGCTTGGACCTGTGCTCGGCGATGTTCTTTTCTATAAGATCATCAAGTCCGAAGTCTTAAGGATTCCCTGGACTTATCTCTTCATGTGTTTCCCCATTTTCATGGTCTTGACTTTCATTCACAACGTAATCTGGATAGTGAAGAGCTTCATAGAACTCTTCTCTGGAAGAATCGTTCCCAAGGAGGTTGAACCATGGGATTGATACTCTTTTTCATAGTATTCGGTGCTACCTTCGCCCTTGGATATCCCATTGCATTTGGAATGATAATGGGCGGTTTCGCCTACTTCATCACTTCCGGAATGGATCTTGGAATCTTTCTTGACATAATGGCAATAGAATTGAGAGCTCAGGATGTCTTGTTGGCAGTTCCAATGTTTATATTCGCTGCAAACGTAATGAATGATACTGAGATAACCGACAGACTTTTCGGTTTCTTGAAACAGCTTCTGGGTGGCATGCGTGGCGGTCTTGCATATGCAAATATTGGTGCGAGCATCATTTTCGCAGGCATGAGCGGTTCGGAAATAGCTGACGTTTCTGGTCTCGGGACAATAGAGATAAAGGCTATGATGGACGACGGGTATGATGGACCCTTTGCCTGTGCGGTTACGTGTGCTTCGGCAACTATTTCTCCTCTCATTCCTCCCAGTATCCCGATGGTAATCTATGCCATGCTGACAGGAACCTCTCTGGGATACTTGTTTCTTGCAGGGATTATTCCGGGGCTCTTTCTGGGTTTTCTTGAGGCTGGGATGGCCTACTATCTCTCGAAAAAGAGAAACTATCCAGTAGGAAAGAGATATCCGCTGAAAGTACTTGCGAAGAGTTTCATTAGATCCTTTCCCGCTCTAATGGCTCCGATTATTCTCCTGGCCGGGATCTACGGAGGAATATTCACTCCAACTGAATCTGCGGCCGTTCTCGCTGCATATTCTATACTCGTCAGTATCTTTATCTATCGTACGCTTGGAGTTAAGAAGCTGAGAAAGATAATGCTCAAAACTGTCTATAACGTAGGTGCTATAAGCTTCATGATTGCCGGTGCCTTCGTTGTGAAATATGTGCTTGCAAGAGAAGAGATACCTTTATTGCTGACGAACACTTTCATGGATTTGGGACTTCTTTCTAGTGCATGGATGCTGCTTCTAAGTGTGAACGTTCTCTTCTTCATACTTGGAATGTTCTTTGATGTATCCGTGATACAGCTGGTTGTAATACCGATAGTCTTTCCACTTGTGAGGGCTGTGGGGATAGACCCCGTTCACTTCGGAATTGTAACTACTTTCAACCTGATGCTTGCCCTTGACACTCCTCCTTACGGGCAAACGGGCTTCATAACGAGCGCAATAAGCAAGACTCCGGTCGGCAAGGTCTTCAAAGAGATGCTAAAATACTGGATACCAATCGAAGTCATGGGACTTGTACTAATTACTTACTGGGCAGATTTTGTTCTTTGGCTGCCGAGACTACTTGGTTATGCTCATTGAATTCAGAAGCGGGGTCTTTAGATGCAAAGTGTTGAGAGGATTGTCAGAATAATAGGTTCATTTAGTCTTACGGAACCCCGACTGGGTCTCGATGATCTGACGAAGAAAAGCGGGCTTCCCAAAGCTACCGTGTACCGAATTGCTGAAGCTCTTTGTGAAGAACATGTGCTCGAAAAAGATGGTGTGACTTCTACTTACAGAATAGGAATCAAGCTCTTCGAGTTAGGGAGTTTATATCTTTCTTCCATGAGGATCAAGGATATTGCTTTTGGCGAGATGGAGAAACTGCACCTCGAGACCGGGGAGACTATTCACATGGGAATCCTTGACGGGAATGAAGTCGTCTCTATTGAAGGATTTGAAAGTTCAAGGTCACTGCACACGAAGCTTTTCATAGGAAAACGAGCCCCTCTTTACTGCACTGCAGTTGGGAAGGCGATTCTGGCCTTTCTACCGGACCGTGATCGCGAAAAGTTGGTCGAATCGCTTGAGCTTGTGCCACATACTTCGAAGACGATCACTGACAGAGATTCTCTAAGAGATGAATTAGAAAGAATAAGATCAAGAGGAACGGCCTTCGACAGAGGCGAGAACGAAGATGGAGTTGTCTGTGTCGGAGCTCCAATATTCGGTTCATCTCGCGAAGTTGTTGCCTCTATTAGCATATCCGGTCCGGTCTTCAGGATGGGAGAAGAAGTTCTGACACGATATTCGAGAATGCTGAAAGAAGTTGTGGAAAGAATCTCTGCTACTCAGGGGTACAGATCACAAGAATCATAGCATTCTTCCAAAACGGTTCTTCTTGCTAGAAGGTTTATGGAAATTCATGTACAATTCCTTCAATTCAGTGTGGTAAGTGATTTCGGCTGAGTCGACTAAAAGCACCTTCCGAGAAGAAATTGAAATGTTTGAGCTGTCTACGAAGAGGAATAAGTGAATCCGAATTCTGCTGAGCGGCAAGACACTGAATCAGAGATCAAAATCGCACTATTATTTTCTTCTGCCAGAGATCAGTGGAGAAAATCGCAAGTCTTAAGAATACAGCTACTCTAAGTTTTCAGAAACAATGCAGTTTCATGGTTCTTGAATCCAACTCTATTATGTGATTTTCAAAAATCGGCCGGCTGAGCGGACTAATTGCTGGTCAGTGTCTCGGAATTTATCAAAGAACGTAGTCAATCTTCGCCGAGTAATCCAAAATTCTTCTGTATTTCGGATCCTCCAGTCTTCTCTCAATTTTCTGAGAACAAATCGCGGTGATGAGCATAATGAATTGACTATGATCATCAAGGTTTGGCAGAGTCTAGATTACTACTTTTTTCACAAGGTTCGAGGGATATAATTCAGTTAAGTGGATGTCAAGGCATGTGAGAAGAGTTCTCTTACTGGAGGGATGGAATTATGAGAACCGAAACGAGGATAAGATTCAACTTTAAAGCGTTAATTATATTTCTGGCAGTGACTATAGTGATTTTTCTTGCTACGGGATGTATCTTCAAAACTACTACTCTGACAATGCTTGAGGCAGATGGAGTGGGCACCGTCCAGCCTCTTCCAGGAACTTACAAGTATTTGATTAGTACGACTGCTGAACTGGAGGCCACTCCGGAAGAGGGTTGGATTTTCGACCGCTGGGAAGTGAATGAGGAGTACTACTCAAGCGAGCAAGCAACATCGATAGAAATAGATTCAGAAAAGACGGTCAAGGCTTTCTTCGTAAGAAAGCCAGTCATTTTGACTATGGAAGAGCCTATTGGTGAGGGAAATGTTGTTCCTGTGCCGGGAGAATATCAGTATGACTATGCGACCGTGGTAGGTCTTGTCGCTACTCCGACGGAAGGCTGGGAATTCGACAGGTGGCAGGTTGACGAGGCTTTCTATTCTAGTGAAGAGGCGACTGAATTATTGATGGACACAAACAAAATTGTAAAAGCCTTCTTCAACGAGGAGCCTGTGGCTTCGGTTACTTTGTCGATGCTCGAACCGATAGGGTAGGGAGTCGTTGCTCCGGCGGTCGGGGATCATAAGTATGATGCTGGAAAGTCTGTAATCCTTCAAGCGACACCGACAGAGGGGTGGCTATTTGAACAGTGGCTTGTTGAAGATGCAGTCTATTCCACTGAACGTGAAGCCGAACTCACGATGAACACTGATAGAAATGTAAGGGCCGTTTTTGTTCGTAAGACTCACGTACTTACGATGCTTGAACCTTCAGGTAGTGGAAATGTCAAACCTGCCGTCGGTGACAGTATTTATGAAGAGGGCTCCATGGTGACCCTTGTAGCTACACCGTCCGACGGCTGGGACTTTGATTTCTGGCAGATAGATGGGGCATTCTTCTCAAGCTCTGAGCAGATAACGATTACCATGGATGCCAGCAAGACGGCAAGGGCTCTCTTCATTGAAGAGCCGCCAACGATTTTCACCTTGTCAATGGCTGAGCCAACCGGTCAGGGTTCCGTTAGTCCCGCAGTCGGAAATCACAACTACATAGAGGGGACCACCGTCCCGCTTTCGGCTACTCCCGCAGATGGATGGGGTTTTGAAGCGTGGTACTTAGATGGTTCTCATTACTCAGACAGCCAGAACGTTTCGGTTGTTATGGACCGTGATAAATCAGTTTCGGCCACCTTTGTTCAAGAAGTGGAGAAAGTTACTCTTGAAATCTATAAGTCCGGAAGGGGAACCGTTAGTCCCGATGTCGGAACTTATGTCTATGATAAGGGTGCGGAGGTCAATTTGAGCGCAACGCCTGATCCCGGGTATCATTTTGAAGATTGGCTAGTTGATGGCATTACCTATGAGGTTGCCGACATAACGATAACTCTTGAATGGGACACAATTGCAATCGCCACTTTCAGGTGTAATTGCGGAGGGTTGGATCAGGAGTGAAATTGAGATCCTGTGAGTAGAAGATCATAGTGGAGGATAACTTTCAAGGATTTCAAGGAATTCTTTCACAACGTGCCTGTCAAACTGAAATCCTGAGTTCTCAAGAAGGTATTCAATCGTTTTTTCTTTCCTCCAGGCCTTTCGGTAGGGTCGATCCGAAGTCAGTGCATCGTATACTTCTACAACTGCGAATATCCTCGCTGCGAGCGGGATCTCCTCTCCTTTAACTCAACTTTGACAGCAAAAGGGAATGAATCGCAGGAAGAAGTTATGAAAGTCTCATAAATTCGTGGTAGATATTTGAATCGTCTTTGAAATGCG
>NZ_DIXC01000090.1 GCF_002435945.1 Mesotoga sp. UBA6090 | reverse complement strand
TTCATCCCCCATTCCCTGTGTCACGGACTTTATGAAGGCAATGACATCGTGATCTACTTGTTTTTCAATTTCGGAAATCGCTTCCAAATCGATTCTTGCAACGGACTTCATCTTTTCAAGTGTCCCTTGAGGTATTTGTCCTGTCTTCTCATAGGCATTGACGACGGCAAGTTCCACTTCGAGCCATCTTTCATACTGGGCTTCCAGTTCCCACAGTTCTTTCAGGGGGGAAAGCGCGTATCTCTCAATCATAATCTACCTCCAATCCAACAGATAATAGTTTACATCAAAGCAACTGCCATTGTTTTTCATAAGTGTCATTCTAATGAAAAAGGTTATGATCAAATCGAAGCTACTATGAAGAAAACCGAGAACCATCTTTGTCCAGCCTCTGCCGGAATTTGACAACGGCAGCCTGGCTACCATGTCCGAAGAATCAACTCAAAATAAATAAGATTAGTAGAGTTTCTCGCTCCGTGCCGGACTTTAAGAATCAATAAATCAGTCTAACGGTCCATTCAAACACCGCGCTGATTTCTTCCCCTTTCGAAATCACAAAGTCAATTATCTGATCTGCTGTTTTTTGGAATCTGAGAAGGTAATTCCCAACTCCACTCTGCTCGTCTACTGCAATTACACCTCTTGCCACTCCTCCAACAGCCACTCTCGCAGATGAAAAGCCTCCCATCGAATAGTTCCTGGCAATAGCTGCTCCCCTCACTGCAAAATCATAAGAAACCGCAAGGCCCCCTCCTGCCAGCTACAACGAAATTGCCAATCCGCCGAATGCAGAGAAAAGACTGGCAGATAATCCACCCAGAGAAAGCGCCACCCCTCCAAAGCTGAATAGTCCAATTGAAACTCCGCCAATGGCTAACAATCCGACTGCCACATTCCGAACTGCAATAATGCCTTTTCCGACTCCAAACGGATGCGTATTAATGTGGGTGATTGGCAGACCTGCAATGGTCTTCTTTGAGATGAACTCATAACCAACGTAGCCTTTGATACCGTAAGCCCGAGAAAACCTCATGCGAACCTGGGGGTAAGTCGATTTCTTCTCTTCTATAAATTCTCTGGCATACGCAGGGGGTCTCTCAGCACTTCAAAAGGGTTCCCTTTACCACTGTCGAAAACCTTGTTCTGGATATCGTAGTTCATCTCTTCCAATTCTCTCTCTCGTCTCTCTGTCTACACTAATAGTGCTCAACGCGATTCGCAGATACTGAGAGATTCTCTTCTCACTAATCATCTCTTTCCCCGTTTTCAGGCCCGACAAGATCGGAAGATTCTGGATCAGTCATACGCCTTCATTATCTCTCGATCCTCTTTAATCAGGTGTTCTGCTTTAGAATACATATTTGACTTTTCCCAGAATGAAAGCTTCTCGTGGGCGGTGAGATACTTCATTGGTATGGGATGAGTCCCGATCACAACAGGAATCTCATAATAGCTCTCGATGAACTCCTTGAATTGACTTAATCGCGGACAAGGGGGATAACCCACCACCATTCCCGTTGCAAGATGAATAACCTCGGCTCCGTTCTTCATCATTTCTTGAGGCACGTATTCTACGTTACCCCCCGGGCAGCCCCCGCAATAAGAATAACCGACAAGAACCAGTTCTTCTTCATCAGGATAGATGGAAAAACCACCCACATGTTCTCTCATTGCCCTGAGACATTTCCCTCCCCCACAACTCTGATAGCGACCACAAATAATTATTCCTATTTTCTTCACAAAAACACCCCTCTCTAATGTGAAATACTTATCATCATCATTATAGCAATTCATAATGCTTATACTAATTCGATTATCGTACTATTGCCTATCTCAAGAAATAGCTGTATAATTCTACGGTTCATTTCTTTCGGAGGTTGTTATGAAGGATTTCACAAAGCGAATGCTTTCCATTGCGATACCTATAACACTTCAAAATCTCATATCTACCGGCCTCAATCTTGTTGACAATCTTATGATTGGTCAATTAGGTACAACCGCAATAGCTTCAGTGGGTCTGGTGAATCAGGTGGTCTTTATCCTCAATATTCTCACCTTCGGGGTGTCTAGCGGAGCCGGAATATTCGTTTCGCAGTACTGGGGTAAAAAAGACGAAAAGAACATTGAGAAGACGCTCGGACACATTCTCTACATTACAATGGGAGCTGCCGTTGTATTCTTTGTACTGCTGTTCTTTTTGCCCGAAAGAGTATTGATGATCTTCACTACCGATACTGAAGTGATAAGAACCGGTGCGATATATGCAAGGCCAGTAGCCTTTTCAACGTTTTTGACATCGTTTTCCTTTATTATTGCTATGGCTTTGAGAACAGTGGAAAAAGCCAGAATTCCTATGTATGTAAGTCTTGTCGCTCTGTCTATCAATACAGTGGTGAACTACGTGCTGATTTTTGGTTTTGGACCAATTCAACCTCTTGGTGTTTATGGAGCATCACTTGCAACTCTCCTGTCAAGATTTGTGGAGTTCGTGATTTTTGTCAATATTGTCTTGCGAAGGAAAACGCCTGTAAGGCTTTCAAAATTCGCCTTCAAGTTCGAAGCGCCGTTTTTCAGAAGGCTTATGAAATATGCTACTCCGGTGATCGTAAATGAGTTTCTGTGGAGCTTGGGTATTACAATGTACTCGCTTGTTATGGCAAGAATGGGTACTGAGTTTATAGCGGCCAGGAATATCTCCAGCACCATCGAAAACTTCGGGTTCGTCATTTTTGGTGGATTAGCTTCAGCGACAGTTGTCATGGTGGGAGCAGAACTGGGAAGAAATAACTTCACTCAGGCAAAGTATAACGCAAAGAAGCTGCTTCAGCTTACTGTGATAACCGCAGTGGCGACCGGCCTTATCATAATTCTGCTTTCGAGGATTATTGTGAATTTCTACAATATAGATCAGGGACTTAAGAATATTGTCCTTAACGTAATTATCATTGTGGGCATCTTCCAGCCAATCAAAATGTTTAATGCAGTGAACATCGTCGGAGTTCTCCGAAGCGGAGGAGACACAAGAGCAGCTATGATCATCGAGATTGCATCGCTTTGGGGAGTGGGAATTCCTCTTGTGGCTGTCACTGGACTGGTCTTGAAATGGCCACTCACTCTCGTCTACGTCGCGATGATGATCGAAGAGCTCTTCAAGGCAATTCTGGGAGTCAGAAGGACTTTGACCTGGAAGTGGCTGAGAAACGTTGTAGATTAGCAACATCTGGGTCAAAAAAAGGCCGAAACACAGTCGCTTCGGCCCTTGATAGACTTGTCACGCAAGCTGCTTCTTGCTCAGGTCTGCAGGAACCTAAGGAACAGCTGAGCGTAAATCCTTGACACGAGAAGAACATCTTCAATCGATATCCTTTCATTTGGCTGATGGGCAAGTTCAACATTTCCGGGCAACAAAGCTCCGAAAGCCACGGCATTAGGCACTGCTCGAGCGTAGGTTCCTCCACCAATAGCTATCGGTTCTTCATCGTGTCCTGTCACTTCTTTATATACTTCTCTGCACGTCTTTACCAATTCCGAATCGGGAGATACATAAAGCGGCTTCTGGTGATGGTAGGTTTCGACCCGGAATCCACCGAAAGCCTCTTCAATCTGCGACCTTATCATTGCTTCATTGAAGAAAACAGGGTATCTGATGTTAATTACCAACTTCAGGACTCCAGCTTGAAGTTTGAGAGTTCCGATATTAAGAGTCAATTCTCCAGACATTGAATCCTTCCCGGCAATTCCTAGCGATTCACCGTAGAATTCGTAACCAATCTTGTTTCTTATTGTACTCAAGAGCCTCTTCATCTCAGAATCTTCCAGAGGAAGCTCCACGAGAAGATCTACTAGAGCTGCCATTGCGCTCTTCCCTTTATTTGGGGTAGATCCGTGGGCAGAAACTCCCGTTATCGAAATCTCAACTCTTCTATCTATCTTATTTATCTTAAGTTTAGTATCATTTTTCGGTGAGAAGGAGCTAATTCTCTCTAGAATCTCATCGTCCGCACCCTTGAGAACGACCTTTGCTGACGAAGCGACCATATTGGGTGCTTCTCCGGCAGTCAAGGTCTCGATTGCCAGACCTTTCTCTCTACTGATTGCAGGTGCTGAAATTCCGTAATTCACTATTCCTTTCTCCGCAAAAATCACAGGAAAATCGGCATCGGGAGTCACGGACATATCTGGAATCTCTTCATGCTTCACATAGTACTTCATGCACTCCCAACCAGTTTCTTCGTTTGTTCCGAAAATCAACCTAATTCTCTTGGACGGCTTCTGAACATAGTCCTTTATTGCCTTGAGAGCATAAAGTGCCGCCATCATAGGGCCTTTGTCATCTTGAGTTCCTCTTCCCCAAATCTCTCCGTCCTTCACCAGGCCGCTGTAAGGTGGAACTTCCCAGCCTTCTCCCTCTGGAACTACATCAAGATGACCAAGAACTCCGAAAGTCTCGCCCGATCCATAGTCTACTATGCCCACATATCCATCGGCGTTTCTTGCCTCAAAACCTAACTTCTGCGCCAACTTGATAGTCTGATCAAGTGAATCCCTTACCCCTTTGCCAAAGGGGCCGCCATCTACCGGAGCATCCTGAACTGACTTGATCTTAACTGAATCAGATATTGATCTTACCAGTTCCTCCTTAAGGGAAATCACAATTTCGTCAAGTTTTCTATCCACTTTTTCTCCTCCTTACACTATTATCTCCTTTATTTCCTGTGACTCTCCTCTTTTGCAAACCAGTGTTCCCTCACTACTTGCCACCACAATGTAGTTCTCAATCCCCGAAATTGCGAGTTTCTTCTGGGTATGGTTGATTAAGAGGCAGTTCTTGACGTTTCTCAGAGAAAATTCGCCTTCTACTGCATTTCCATTCTTGTCTTTCAGCAGCAGATCATAGACCGCATCCCACGATCCAATGTCATTCCAGTAGAAATTGGCCGGGACAGTCGCAACTTTCGTCGATCTCTCCATCAAACCATAGTCTATAGAGATCTTTGGAAGTCTCTCGTATATCTTTTCGATGTCTTCAGGCCTCTCTTCAATCTCGGAGATTGCAGAAAACAGGTCCGGGAAGTTCGTTGAAAGCTCCGAGTCGAAGATGTCCTTTCTCCACACAAATATACCCGAATTCCATAGAAACCTGCCAGACTGAAAATATCGTTGAGCAGTTTCATAGTCGGGCTTTTCGTGGAACTTCTTCACCGAATAGACCTCTTCATCATCACTTACAACGTTTCCCCTTTCAATGTAGCCGTAACCAGTATAGGGGCGAGTCGGGGTTATCCCTATTGTAACGAGCGATTCATTTGATTCTGCATACTTAATTGCCTTTCTCAAAGTCTTAAGAAAGCTTTCTTCATCTCTGATAACATGATCAGCAGGAACAATAACCATAATATCCTCAGCTGCAAATCTACTGCTGCCCAAAGCAATGGCGGGAGCTGTATTTCTTCTCATGGGTTCGAATATGACGTTGTCGCTTGGAAAGAGGGGCAAGTAGTATTGCATTAGTGGATACTGCTCCCTTGTTGTGATGATTATTATCTCATCGGTAAGCTTTTCCACTCGTTCAATAGTTTCCTCAATCATAGTTTTCTTTGAACCGAACTTCTGGAACTGCTTAGGTCTCTTTTTTACGCTAACCGGCCATAGCCTCTCCCCTATTCCGCCAGCCATAATAAGTGTCTTGACCACACACATCTCTCCTTCCCGCAACATCTTGTTATCTATAGCATACCAGAAAGGTAGAGCTTTACCTGGCGAAGGCAAGGAGGTAATTTTTTTGAAAAATCGTGTATAACGGAATAGTAAGAGAGACATAGAAAGATGTGTTCGACTCTGTTAGGGTTTAATCAGCGGCTGCAACCCTTGATGCAGTTACATTTTAGAGGCAAGATTGTATATATAAGGGGGTATTATCTTGACAAAGGCGATGGTCAGAATTCGAATGAGCCTTCACGATGCTCATTACGGTGGTAATTTGGTTGATGGAGCAAGAGTTATCCAGATGTTTGGCGATGTTGCTACTGAGTTGCTGATAAGAAATGACGGCGATGAAGGCCTATTCAAGGCCTATGATAACATCGAATTTCTTGCTCCAGTCTATGCAGGAGATTACATCGAAGCAACAGGAGAAATAGTCTCAAATGGCAACACATCACGGAAGATGATTTTCCAAGCCTTCAAGGTCGCTCAGGCAAGGCCGGATATCAGTGATTCTGCGGCCGAAATCCTTCCCGTGCCGGTCCTTGTGTGTAAAGCCAGCGGAACATGCGTCGTTCCAAAGAACAGGCAGAGGAAGAGCAATGGATAAACTGATAATCACGGCGGCCCTGACCGGCGCGGAAGTGATGAAAGAACAACAACCTGCTCTTCCGATTTCTCCCGAAGAAATCGCATCGGCAGCTTATGAATGCTTCCTTTCAGGAGCAAGCATAGTCCATATTCACGCAAGGGATTCTTCGGGAAGACCAACCCAGAGCCGCGAAGTGTATAGAGATATTATGGAAAGAATTCGAAGCAAATGTGATCTGATCTTTCAGCCGTCCACCGGCGGGGCGGTGTGGCACAAGGTGGAGGAGAGAGCTCAGCCTCTCGATCTGGATCCGGAGATGGCCACTCTTTCCACCGGTACGTGCAATTTCGGGCATGATGTCTTCTTTAACTCGGAAGAAACTATTGAGTATTTCGCACATAAGATGAAGAAGAGAGGCATCAAACCCGAGATTGAAGTATTTGAAAGAGGTATGATTGAAAACGCCCTCAGATTGCAGAAAAAGGGTCTGATTGAGAGCCCGATACACTTTGACTTTGTTCTTGGAGTCCCTGGGGCCAGCCCTGGAAACATCGAAGATTTGATCCATATGGTTAACGCAATACCGGCAGGAAGCACATGGACGGTAGCCGGGATCGGAAGAAATGAGCTTCCTCTAGCTACATTCGCTATCCTTCTTGGGGGACATGTCAGGGTAGGTTTTGAAGACAATGTTTACTACGCAAAAGGCGAACTTGCCCTTTCTAACGCGCAACTAGTCCAGAGAGTTGTCAGAATTGCAGGAGAGCTGGGCAGGGAAGTCGCGACTCCCGCCGAAGCAAGGGCAATACTTGGAATCAGGAGGAAAGACTAATGAGAGGATGTCCTTATGGAAGCCACAGAGTAATTGAACCTACCGGGTTCCTTCCTCAGGCAGCTGTAAGAATCGATAATTCAACGGAGCTATATGACAACGAAATTCTCGTCGATGTGGAGACTCTGAACGTTGATTCTGCGAGCTTTACGCAAATAAGAGAAGCTTGCAGGGATGATGAATCCAGAATCTCCGATATGATAATGGACATAGTTAAGGACAAGGGAAAGCTACAAAATCCCGTCACCGGCTCCGGAGGGATGTTCATAGGAAGGATATCCAGGATCGGAAAAGATCTTTTGGAAAGGGATTTGAAAGTCGGCGACAGGATAGCTTCACTTGTTTCTCTTTCTCTGACACCCCTTAGAATCGAAAGAATTCTAAAAGTCCATCTTGAAAAGGATCAGGTAGACATTGTGGGAAAAGCCGTTTTGTTTGAAAGTGGCATCTACTCGAAGCTACCCTCTGATATTCCACCGAAGATGGCCCTTGCAGTTCTGGATGTTGCCGGGGCCCCTGCACAGGTCAACAAACTTGTTGAGAAAGGTATGAATGTAGCTATACTGGGAGGCGGAGGAAAATCCGGCGTTCTATGCTGCTATCAAGCTATGAAGAAATGTGGCGACTCGGGAAAAGTGATTGTAGTAGAATATTCAGAAGAGAATGCCGAGAGGATCCGCGAGCATAAACTGGCCCATGAAGTAGTGATTGCCGATGCAACTAAACCGCTTGAAGTGTATGAGAAAATAAGAAGAATTACAGAAGGGAACCTCTGCGATGTGGTTATCAACAACGTTAATGTTCCTGGAACAGAAATGGGATCGATTCTCGCGGTAAAGAACGAAGGTATTGTCTACTTCTTTAGCATGGCGACTTCTTTCACAAGAGCAGCTCTTGGCGCCGAAGGTGTAGGAAAGGATATTACAATGATTATTGGAAATGGCTACACCAAGGGTCACGCTAAGCTTGCACTAGATATTTTGAGAGAATCAAATGAGATTAGAAGGCTTTTTCAGAAGCTATACATTTGAGGTGAAGCAATGCGAGATTACAGGGAAATTCCAATGTGGAAAGACGTTACTCCTGCTCAGTGGAGTGATTGGCGCTGGCAGGTTGCCAACAGGATCAAGACTGTAGAAGCTCTCAGGCAGATAATCGAAATCACCGAAGAAGAAGCGCTCGGAATTGCCGAATGTCTAAGAACGCTTCGAATGTCAATTACACCCTACTATGCAACTCTTATGGATCCAATCAATCAGAGATGCCCAATTAGAAGACAGGCAGTTCCTACGGACAAGGAATTGAAAATCGACAGATGGGATATGATTGACCCACTTCATGAAGATGAAGACTCTCCGGTTTCCGGGCTTACTCACAGATATCCCGATAGGGTCCTCTTTCTAATTACAGACCAGTGTTCGATGTACTGCAGGCATTGTACACGGCGAAGGTTTGCCGGACAGCTCGACAGACCGAGAACCAGACAGGAAATCGATGCAGCAATTGAGTACATCAGGGAAACACCTGAGGTTAGGGATGTATTACTTTCAGGAGGGGACGCATTACTTGTTGGAGACGATTATCTAGAGTATATTTTGGGCGAATTGAGAGAAATTCCCCACGTCGA
>NZ_DIXC01000089.1 GCF_002435945.1 Mesotoga sp. UBA6090 | reverse complement strand
ACCGGCAAATGACTCTAGAAGACCTTTACCGCTCTCCGTCTGGTACCTCTGGAACTTGAAGGTTCCCTGCATCGACGTTATCGCAAAAAGTGTCTTCTGGCCGCTGAACTTATCATAGGTCAAATAATATGAGGAATTCGGTCCAAGCGTTTGATTCTCGAATGAGATAAATGGCAGAGCGACCTCTATCTTCTGACTGAAATCAAGCTCGACTTTGAAATCATAGTAAGGACTGTTAAGAATGATATAAGACTTGTTGCCTTGCTCATAGTTGAAAGTCACGATGACATTTCCATCGACATCCTTCCTGTAAGAAAACGATGTCGGCAGAAGTTCGTTCCCTTCCGCATCGAAAATGTTGAAACCGTCTTTCCCCAGAGTTTCATTATAGACGTAAAACTCGACAGATTTGTTATCGGCATAACTCGTAACTCCGAGAATCAGACCTTTAACAGTATCTAGGGTTACCTTCAGCGTCTTGCCTGAAACTATGAGCGTACTGGTTCCTTCCTGAGTAAGAAGCTCTTTGCCCGATACAGAGAGCGTGAATAATGTCATGAAGATTAGAGTCAGAATTATCGCTCTTTTCATTTTTCGTGCCTCCTCAATAGCGTGAAGTGATCTGGTACTTCGTCGAAGCCTCCCGGATTGAAGGGATTGCATCTTAGTATTCTCCATGATCCGAGAATCAGCCCCTTGAGGGCTCCAAATCTTTCTACAGCCTCATATGTGTATGTTGAGCATGTGGGATAAAACCTGCATCTTGGGCGGGTTCTAGGTGAGATCTTTTTCCTGTAGAAATCTATCAGAAACAGCAGTATCTTTTTCATCAGACGTTTCTCCAGTTTTCTCAGCGATTCGTATGACAACAGGCACCATATCAATGAATCCAACTTTTCTCTTTTTAAACAGGTCGGATAGATCCTTTCTTGCAATAAAAAGTATATCATACCCATTGGGAAACGCTGATTTATTAGTTCTATAGACCTCTTTAACCAGTCTTCTGAGGCGATTTCTCGAGTTCGCCTTCCCGAATTTCCGTTTTATCGATACTCCTATACGGGAAAAAGGCAGACCATTCTTAACATACAATACAACAAAAAAAGGGTCAACTATTGATTTTCCCTTTTTGAAGACTCTGTCGAAGTCTGCCTTCCTTCTTAGCCTTTCATTTTTACTCAGGGACTGGTCTTTAAGGTTCACACAGAAAGTCTCTTTCTTCCCTTTCTTCGTCTACTTGCGAGCACTTTTCGGCCGCCGACTGTTCTGGATCTGACCAGGAAGCCGTGTGTTCTGTTTCTCTTGACTCTAGATGGTTGGTATGTTCTTTTCATGATTAATAACCTCCAATTAATGCGTCACAGTGAACATTATACGGAGTGCAACCGTGACTGTCAAGGCGCTCGCGAATCTCTTCCTCTGTGTGCCGCAACGCAAATCGGAGTTACTGAAGGTGCAATTGATCAATAGTATAATAGATTGGTAGATTACTTTAGTGATGGATCTGTTGCGAAAATGGAGGAAAATATGCTGCTGTCTCTGGCAGGAAATGATTTTCTCACTTTCAAGGAGTTCTATGTTGAGTTCTCTAGCGGCATGAATGCTATAACCGGTGAATCTGGAGCCGGCAAAACGGTGTTTCTGAAGGCTCTTTGGGCAGTCCTTGGCTTTCCTCCGCAGTGGGACAGTGACAGTGCGGGAAGCATCGAGGGAAACTTTGAAGTCGATAGTTCGTTGTCGTTAAGACTAAAAGAGATGGGAATAGAAGTTGATGGAGACCAGCTCCTTGTTACCGTTAGTTTTACCGGGCAAAGAACGATCTATAGAATGAACGGGAGGATGGTTCCGAGGCAGATAGTCCAGACTGCCTTTCGCGACAGAGTGGAGATCCATTCTCAGCACAGCAGTGTAGGCTTGCTTGATGAATCGAAACACCATGCGATTCTCGATCATGCCCTAAGGGGAGAGGAAAGCCTAAACCAGTATAGAGAGCTTTATGGAGAGTTTATGAAGGTGAGACGGGAGTTTGATTCATTTAGTGTCGACCCGGCTCGGATCGAAAGAGAAAAGGACTTCCTGAGTTTTCAGATAAGTGAGATTGAGCAGGCAGAGCTTCGGCCGGGAGAAGACCAGGTCGTTGAGATGAAATATACCAGATACAGAAACGCCCAAACTCTAATCGATACGTTTCAGGAACTGAGAGAGATCCTGAAGGACGGCGAGTTCTCCGTATATAACTCTCTCAATGATGCAGTGACTATCATTGAAAGGATAGAGGATTTCGGATACAAGGGATGGCATGAAAATCTGCAGATCGCCCTTGAGGAACTGGACTCTCTTTACTCGATGGTCGAAGAGGAGAGAGACTCACTCGAAATCGACGACGAGGAATTCACCGCAATCGAAAACAGGATGACGCTGATTCAGGGTCTCAAGAGGAAGTACGGAGATTCCGCTGAAAAGATTCTCTCGAGGCTCGAAACATTCAAGAGGGAGCTCAGTGCACTTCAAGAGCTCGAGGAGAGGAAAGAGAAACTTAAGAGGCTTGAAGAGGATCTCTTGGTCAGAATGAAGAAGACCGGACTGGTCCTTGATCAGAAGAGAGCCGCAAGGGCTGAGGAGATAGAAGAGCAAATCAAATTGCATCTTGAGGATCTCAGGATGAAGGGTGCGAAGCTGAGATTCCACCTCCAGCCAGAAGAGATTCCCAGGAGTTACGGAACTTCCAGGGTCACCATGATGGTAAAGACTAATCCGGGAATGGAGTTCATGGAGATAGGGAAAGTCGCTTCCGGCGGTGAGCTTTCAAGATTCTTGCTGGCTCTGGAGTCGGCCTTGAAGGACCAGCTGGATCTTGAGACAATAGTGTTCGATGAAGTTGATTCCGGGGTCGGCCAGAGGCTGGGAACAGTAGTCGCGGAAAAACTCAGGGAGATCTCGGGCGAGATTCAAACTATCGTAATAACACACCTTCCTCAAATTGCGCAAATTGCGGACATGCATTTTGTCGTAAGGAAGGAGCAGGTTGACTCAAAGACAGTTTCCAGGATTGAAGAGCTTCACGGTCCCTCAAAGGAAAGGGAAATTGAGGAGATGAGCGGCCAGATTCCAGAGCAGGAGTAGAGGTGAAGCATGAACAGAGAAGAATTGATAAACAGAATCATTGAGGAAAAGGGAACTGAGGCCGTCCCGGTGCTTCTTGAGCTTCTGGTAAGCGAGGATAGCGAGACAGCGCAGATCTGTTTTGAAGCATTGCTTCAGATGGGTGAGGCCGTTGTTCCTCTCTTGTTGGAGAAAATGAGATCGAAGGAAATCGATCCAGTCTCTAGACTGTATCTCGCAGATCTCGCGGGTGAGATTGGAGACAGAAGGGCAGTGTCGTATCTTTACGAAATGTTGAGGGATTACAGCGACGAGAGATCGCAAATAGTCATCTACGAAGCGCTGGCACGCTTGGGAGAAGGAGAGAAGGTCGTGGACGTTCTGGTCTTGCTTCTAGATGAGAACAGTGATTCCGAACTGCGGGATCAGGTAATAATGGCCCTCAGCAGCACGAATTCTTCGGTTGCGGTGAAAGCGCTTGCAAGATTCTATGGAGATAAGATGACTGACAAGTCGACGAAAGCCTTCGTTCTGGAGGGTATTCACTCGATTCTCTCGAAGAGACATGAACTGAAGAATCACCTCCTGAGTCTACACAATGGCAAGGAGATTGCCGAAAGGCTTTATCAATGGCAAAAAGAGAACTGATTGACTACTTCGGCTCACTCTACATGCGGGGGGCTGACGTAAGGCTTAACGAGCCTCTGAAATGGCACACAACGATCAGGATCGGCGGCCCTGCCAGCGTTTTCGTCTCGCCGTACTCCTGTGAATCACTTTCAGAGATTATTGGCTTTGTGAGGTCGGAGAGAATTCCGTACAGGATCATCGGCGGAGGCTCGAATGTCGTCTGTCCTGATCGCTATGAAGGGGTAATAGTTTCGACAAGAAATCTGAATTTGGTCAAATCGGCCGGAGAGAGAATTTTCGTTGAGGCCGGAGCCAGTGTCAATTCTCTGCTGTGGCATTGTTTGTCGAAAGGACTTACTGGTATGGAGTTCCTGACCGGTCTGCCTGGCTCCATAGGAGGAGCGGTCTTGATGAACGCCGGTGCCTTTGGCGGGGAGATCGGAGAGCGGGTAACGAAGCTCCTCTATCTTGATGATAAGAGTAGAATAATCGAAATCGACGGCAAGTCCGCCGGGTTTTCCTACAGGAACAGCATCTTTAGATCCGGAGATGGAATAGTGGTCGGTTCGGAGTTCTCTCTGAAAAGGGGAGAAAAGTCTGAAATCAGAAGAAGAATGACGGAGATACTCGGCAAAAGGTTGGATAAACAGCCGCTCGAGGAACCGAGTGCCGGCAGTGTCTTTATGAGACCGAGGCCAGATTTCTATGTCGGGTCCACCATTGAAAGGCTCGGCCTGAAGTCTTTGAGGGTTGGAGGGGCTGAAGTATCGTCAAAACATGCCGGTTTCATTGTGAACAAGCAAAACGCCAGTCAGAGCGATGTCTTGACTCTCGTTGAAATCGTAAAGAATAGAGTTAAGGAGGCTACTGGCGTAGATCTAAGAACCGAGATAGAAATCTGGAAGGAGGTAAATAATGGTTGATGTAAGAATCGAAGAGCCTGAAGATAATATTCCCGGCAGCGGAGGCCCCAGAAAGAGCTTTCTATGGTCCGGTCTTTTTGTTTTGCTGGTCATTGCCGCGATCGTTGCCGTGTATTTCTTGAGCGGGTTTTTCTTGGTTGGACCCGATCAGGTCGGCTTGATCAAGAGATTCGGTAAGTACACAAACACCGTGGGTCCAGGTCTTGGATACCATCTGCCGTTTCCGTTTGAGAGTGTAGTCGTTGTTGATACCTCGAATTTGAGAAAGCAGGAAATCGGTTTTAGAACCATAAGGACGGGTACTTACCAGACTCTGGCAAATGAATCTCTTATGCTTACAGGAGACGGAAACATCGTCTCGGTAGAAATGGTTATCCAGTACTATGTTGGGGATCCTGCAAAACTTGCCTTCAACATCGTGGATGACGGTGACATAGTAAAGTTCACAACGGAGTCAGTGCTTAGAGAAGAAGTTGCTTCCAGCACTATAGACTCAATTCTTACAACCGAGAGAGATACAATCTCAATTAGAACGGCAGAGAAAGTCCAGGCCGAGCTTGAAAGGCTTGGCACAGGAATAATGGTGAAAAACGTGTTCCTGCAAGAGGTAGCACCTCCAAAGCAGGTAATCACAGCCTTTGACGATGTGAACAGCGCCAAGCAGGACAAGGAGAAACTCATATATGAAGCCGAGAAATACAAGAACGACCTTATTCCCAAAGCCGAAGGCGAAGCGGCCCAGATGACTCGAGACGCCGAAGGCTATGCTCAGGAGAGGATTCTCAATGCCGAGGGTGAAGCCGAGAGATTTCTTTCGATTCTCGAGGAGTACGAAAAGGCACCGGATGTCACTAGAACCAGAATGTATCTGGAGACGCTGAGCAAAGTACTTGGAGAAGCTAGTAAGACTGTTGTTCTTGACCAGAGCAGCGTTCTTAAACTCCTTGAACTTGAAGGGAGCGTGAGATAATGAAGTACAAATTCCTTATTCCTGTAGCGATCGTCGTGGTAATAGCGTTGATTCTTCTGCCAAGTTTCTTCTTCATAATTGATGAGACTGAGCAGGCGGTTGTTTTGCGATTTGGAGAGATACAGAAATCGGTCACAGAAGCCGGCCTGTACACAAAGACTCCTTTCATTGACAACGTAAGAAAATTCGATAAGCGAATACAGATTTACGATGTCGATGCCGAAAGGATCTACTCAAAAGACAAGAAGACAATCCTCACCGATACTTTCGCGCTCTGGAGGATAGTAGATCCCAGGAACTTCATAGAGACAATGAAGTCAGAGCAGATCGCTCTAACACGAATAGACGACGTTGTGTACTCTCACGTAAGGAATACTTTTGGGAAACTGGATTACGATGATATTATCTCCGGCCAAAGAACCGATGTTCTAGACGAGATAACCAGGCTTTCCGCCAACGATATGAAGGACTTCGGGATTGAGATAATATCTGTACGCGTCAAAAGGGCCGACTTGCCGGACGAGAACAGAAACGCGGTCTTCGAAAGAATGAAGTCCGAGAGAATCCAGGAGGCTTCTCTCATTAGAGCCGAAGGAAACAGGGAGGCTCAGAAACTGAGGGCCGAGGCTGATAAAGAAGCCCAGATAATGATTGCTACTGCTCAGAAGGAAGCGGATATCATAATTGGAACCGGAGACGCTCAGGCTCTGGCGGTCTATGCCGATGCGTACAACAGAGATCCCGATTTCTATGAGTTCATGAAGAGGCTGGAAGTGTACGAGAAGACTCTGGCCGATGCCAATTATATTCTTGGACCGGCTATGGATTTCATAGACAAGCTGTCTAGAGGAGAATAATGGGTTGTAGTAAGTCTATTCTCGAAACGGGAAGCTTTGAGATCAATGTCAAGAGATCACGGTTTATTGGCAACAGCCGGAGATGCGAGAGTGAAGAAGAGGCGAAGTCTTTCATTAGGACTGTATCTCAGGAGCATGCAAGTGCCAGCCATTCCTGTTGGGCCTATCGCATTTCGCTTCCTGGAAGGGAAGTCGCCAACTACTCGGATGCAGGAGAGCCTCACGGATCTGCTGGGCAACCGATTCTGGGAGCCATCGATCGTCTAGAACTTACGGATGTAGTAGTAGTCGTCACGAGATACTTCGGTGGTGTAAAGCTGGGAATAAGAGGTCTGATAGATGCTTATGGCGGGACTGCGCTGGAGGCTCTCAAGGCTGCAAAACCTGTTATTTTCTGCCCGGGTCTTGAGTTGATTGCAGAGATGGCTTACAGCCAGTGGAACGATTTCAGCAGACTCTTTCGGGAGGACAGAGACTTCTCTTTGCAGAAGGTCGATTATTCCGACAGAGTTGTCTGTGTAATCGCCGTTAAGAAAGATGAAGTCGAAAGAATCGCCGGCTTCTTTGAAGAGAAAAGGATTTCCTTCAGACTTGGAGACGAATTGAATTTTGTTAGCCCGGTAGAATGATTCTACCGGGTATATTCTTCGATATAGTAATCCATGATCTTTCTCGATATCTGAGTGGCCAATCCCGATCCGTAACCCCCCTCATGAACAAATACCGTAACAACGATCTCAGGTTCTTGAAGCGGCATGAACCCTGTGAACCAGGAGTGGGTAGGCTTTGAACCTCCCTGCTCGGCGGTTCCGGTCTTTCCCGCGGCCGTTTCTGCGAAATCTCTGAAAGAAGAATAAGCGGTTCCCGCATCGGCCGAACTTCCTCCCTTGCTTATGACATCTCCCATTGCGTCGATGATAAGGTCCCAGTCGCTGTCTCCCAGCTTGATTGGCACTCTGCTACTCTCTTGCCTTGAACCGATAAAGGGGATGATTTCTTTGCCCCTCATCGCGATCTCCCCGGTCATTTTCGCCAGCTGCAGAGGAGTGATGCTGAGATATCCCTGTCCTATTGAGATCTGGATCGTGTCTCCGGGGAACCAGCTCTCTCCAAGGTGCTCGCGCTTCCACGAGGGCGACGGCATTAGTCCCACCGATTCTTCAGGCAGATCGATGCCGGTAGGTTCAAAGACTTCCCAGATTTTAGCGTATCTGTCGAGAGCCTCGATTCCAAGTTCCAGTCCAAGCTGGTAGAAATAGACGTTACAGGAAACGGTAATGGCCTTCGCGAGATCGGTCTTTCCATGTCCATAAAGGTTCCAATCTCTGTAGACTCCCTGAACCACTCCTTGGCTGTCTTTGTACTGGAAGATGCCTCCGCAGTCGATCTCTTTTGTGCTGTCTGTTCCTTCAGCCAGGGCCACCATGGCAATGAATGGCTTGATCACGGAGCCCGGCGAGAAGGGAGTCAGAGCCCTATTGACCAGGGGTCTCGAAGGATCTAAATTAAGCCGTTCCCAATCTCTGGTTGAAATTCCCCTAGTGAAAAACATGTTCTCGAAGCTGGGCACCGAGACGAGAGCGAGAACCTCTCCGTCGGTTTTCATAACGACTGCAGCGCCGCTCTTTCCCGTTTCGTCTATTAGATCGTAAATGTACCTGCTGAGTTGGGAGTCAATCGTGATTTTCAGATCTTCTCCAGCAACGGGTGGTCTTTCGCCCTCAAGACTAATCTGTGTTCCCAGTGCATCGACACGTATCAGCTTCTCGCCTGGAGTTCCTCTCAGAAGATCATTGTAATGCTTCTCGATTCCCATAACCGGCTCTCCGTCAGATTTAATATAGCCAGCAACATGTGCTATCCCTGGATTGTCCTGATAATACCTGATTACTCTCTCGGAGACCTCCAGTTCAGGGTAGTTCTTGAGGCTTTCTGCTACTGCAGCGGGAAGACTTGTCTCAACACTGCCGAAGATCTCAAGCCGCTTAATGAGGGTTTCCGCTTTTTCCCTGCTGTCGAATGAGTCGATTATCATTCTCTTCAGATCCTCCGGAAGAAAGACCACTTTCTTCTTTATTTTATAGTAGGACGCATCCCATGCAATAGGAATTCCGTTTCGATCAAGAATCATCCCTCTTGGGGGCAGTATTGAAATCGACCGGCGGCTTATACTTTCGACCTGTGCGGCATACTTCTCGGAATTGACTATCTGGTAGTCGTAGAGTTTGTATATGAAAAAACCGATCGTGAGAAGAAAAAGAACGAAGAAAAGGTCGAATCTCTTACTCCTCAATACTCAACCTCCTAAGGACAAGAAATGTTATGAAAAAAGGAATTAGAACGCCAAAGCCCGTGCCTGCGAAAAAGACTCCTGCAAGTCCCAGCAAAGCCGATGTGAGGGTACCGAAACTCGGTGTCCTGTAGCGGCCATGGATCGCCATCGTGGAAAAGGTAACGATAACTGCAAGGGCAATAACCATACTGATCCCGGAAAGAGCCATCCCGACTATCCAGGACAGGAGCAGAGCAAGTGAAAGGGCAAAGGGGATATTCCTCGTCGGAAGAAAGACGAGCAACGTTAGATAAGCCGGGTACAGAGGGAGTAGATCTCCGAATCCAAGATCCAGGTAAAGAGCCGGAATTATCAGAAAAAGCCAGATCATTCCAGCCACTCTAGATAGACGAAGTAATCGCCGAAGACATTGGGGGACTTCACAAGATAATCGCTTCCGTGAGGACCGGCGATTTCGCCGATCATATCAAGGTTCATGGCCTTGTAGTATCCATATCCCGGAACCGTAGGGGCGATTCTTACAGGATCGCCTTCGTTAAGATAGTAAGGATCGAAAGTCGAGAAATAAAGTCTGCCCGCGCTAGAGTAGACCGCCCCTTCGACAACCTTTCCCTCTCTGTCAACTAAGGCTGAAATCCTTACGCCGGCAGATGTCAAGGGTGAAACAAGTAGATAACCTTCGTTCGAGCTCTTCACTATGCCATAGATTGTTGACGAAAAAATAGAGGCAACGGGAATGCCCTGAGACGCTCTCCTGTCGGTTGTCATGATGGCCATGCTGTTTCTCTCGAAGCTGAAGAAGGCGACTCTCATTGGTATCGGAAATTCGAACCTGTCGGCGAAAGAAGCTGCGTATCTATTGAGATCCCTGATGACCCGATCGATGCTCCTTGTTTGAAAGACGGCTCTAAAGAAATTTTCGACGTCTACCCTTACGTTTATCAAGGGCAAGGCCGCACCATCGAATATTTCGGACGCCTTTCTGTTCATTCCCGTTACTTCCAGCAATGATAAAAGGATAAGAAAAACCATTAGGATTACTACCGCCGCTTCATCGAACTTCACCTGAGAAGCCTCTTCCTATCTCAAGTTGCCTTTTTCAAGTCTTTCAAGTATAGAAACTCTCTCCAGAACCTGACCGGCTCCCCTAGCCACACAGGTTAAGGGATCGTCGGCGATCACAACCGTAATACCGGTTTCTCTCTGGATCAATTCCTGCATTCCGTTGAGGAGAGAACCACCGCCGGCGACGACTATGCCGCCTTGAACGATATCTGAAATGAGTTCGGGAGGTGTGTTCTCCACCGTGAGCTTAACCGCTTCTACGATTCTAGCAACCGGCTCGACAATCGCTTCGCGGACCTCTGCGCCTGAAACAGATATCTTTCTTGGCAGTCCCGAATTGAGATCAAGCCCCACAATCTCAGCGTAAGAGCTATCGGCTTCCTCGGTTTCGACAACGTTTCCGATCTCCATTTTGATTCGCTCCGCCGTCTTTTCGCCGATCATGAGTCTGTACTTCTCTTTGATGTATTGGATGATATAGTCATCCATTTCATCTCCGCCGACCCTTATTGATTGACTCAAGACTATGCTTCCTAGAGAGATCACGGCTATCTCGGTTGTCCCTCCGCCGATGTCAACTATCATATTGCCGGTCGGTTCTTCAACATTAAGGCCGGCGCCGATTGAACTTGCCATCGGTTCTTCGATGAGAAAGACTTTTTTTGCTCCGGCTTCCATTCCTGCATCGACTATTGCCTTTCTCTCAACTTCTGTTGCTCCCGAAGGCACTCCGATGACTATTCTCGGCTTGACAAAGCTCCGCCTTCCAGTCGCTCTCCCCATGAAATACTTCAGCATGGTAAGTGCAATATCATAGTCTGCAATTACTCCGTCCTTCAGCGGGCGAGTAGCAACGATACTGGCTGGCGTTTTCCCCACCATTCTTTTTGCCTCCAGGCCAACCTGAAGGATCTTTCCGGAATTCACATCAATTGCAACAACTGAGGGTTCATTTGTCACTACGCCCTGGCCTCTTACGTAAACCAGAGTGTTGGCAGTTCCCAAATCAATACCCATGTCTTGCCTTAAGAACATTCGAAGGCCTCCTGTCAGGGAAAGTCTTTACTTCCAATTCTACCATCAGGATGCGACCGAATGACGAAGAGTGTGGAAAATCAACACAGTTGTCAAATGAGCCTCTGGAAATGGTATTACACAAGTTTGACTCTTCCTTAATCAAAGTGATAGAATCATTTGGCCTCATTGCTCGGATAGTCCGGCTCTGGATGGCATTCGATGACTGAAGACAAGGGGTAGGATTGAATAAACAGTGTGCTGTTCGAGATCGATGTAATAATTGTGCTGATAATTCGGAGGTGAAGAAATGGAAGATAGAGAGCTGAGAACACTGAATCATCTTATGTACATGGAGTATTACACGGGAGGAAACGCAGGACTTTTCATGAAAATGAAGAGACTCGTCTATTCATTTCAGAGTCCATTTCAAAGGATAGATATTTTCGAGCATCCCGAGTTTGGAATGGTTCTTGTTTTAGATGGCATAACGATGTTCACTGAAGCTGATGAATTCATGTATCACGAGATGCTGGTTCACGTACCGCTCTTCTCTCATCCCGACCCGAAGAGGGTCTTGATAATCGGAGGCGGCGATGGGGGAAGCCTGAGGGAGGTTCTCAAACACCCCTCGGTAGAGGAAGCGATCCTCTGTGAAGTAGACCCCTATGTAATCGATGCTGCGAAGCTTCACCTAAAGGAAATGTCTGTCGAATTAGACAACCCGAAGGCATCGATAATAAATGAAAACGGTGCCGACTTTGTGATAGAGAACAAGGATTACTTTGATGTAATTATTGTCGATTCTACCGATCCGACGGCCGGTGAAGGAGGTCATCTCTTCACCAAAGAGTTCTATTCAAACTGTTACAAGGCTCTGAGAAAAGATGGGATCTTCTGTGCCGAAACCGAGGACCCTTTCTACGACAAGGGATGGGTGGCTATTGCCTATAATAGAATTTCCTCGGTCTTCCCTGTCTCGAAGATGTACACTGGCTTCATGACTACCTATCCCTCCGGAATGTGGACCTACACCATCGGTTCGAAAGAGGTTGACCCACTGGAAGATTACGATGAAGATAGAGTGCTTGATTTCGAGGCGCCGTTGAGGTATTACAATACTGAGATTCACAGGGCCTCGTTTGCTCTCCCGACGTTCTTGAAAGAGCTTACAGGCCAGTTTTGACGTTGGGGCGAATGACTTCGCTTTCAGTGATAGACTAAACTAGATTTTCCGAAGTTGAGAGGACACATCCAGCATTCTTTCTGGAGATGTTCTCATTCCTTTCTGTTTAATTCAACTTGCTTAACCTACGCCGTGATAGAATCATCCTTGATCGGCAGGAGGGAGTTCTAATGTATAACAGAGATCGCATAAGGAACATATCGATAATTGCTCATATCGACCACGGCAAGACAACTCTCGTGGATCGACTACTGGATATAACCGACACCGTCGACAGGAGACACAAGCAGGATCAGTTCATGGATTCAATGGATATCGAGAGAGAAAGAGGGATAACGATCAAATCGAAGTCCGTGAAGCTGAATTATCTTGCAGAAGACGGTCTTGCTTACGAAATCAATATCATAGATACGCCGGGCCACGTCGACTTCAACTACGAAGTATCGAGAAGCCTTGCAGCTTGCGAGGGCGCAATACTTCTGGTGGATGCCTCTCAGGGAGTCGAGGCTCAGACGGTGGGGAACACATATCTCGCGATAGAGAATGATCTGGAGCTTATCCCCGTTCTGAACAAGATCGACATTCCGAATGCAAACATCGAAGAGACTCTAGCGGAAATCGTCGATTTAATCGGCTATACACCTGAAGACTGCCTTCAGGCCAGTGCGAAGACCGGGCAGGGTGTAAGAGAGATTCTGGAATCGGTGGTGAAGAAGGTTTCGGCTCCTTCGGGCACATTGGAAGCTCCTCTCAAGGCCTTGATTTTCGACGCGATCTACGACAAGTACAGAGGAGTCGTAGTGCACGTAAGGATCTTTGACGGAAGTGTCAAAGAGGGAGACAAGATACAGATGATGGCCTCCGGTGAAACCTTCGAAGTTGTTGAAGTGGGATACTTCCTTCCTCAAATGGAAAAGACCGATTCACTCGATGCAGGTGAGGTGGGCTACATCGTTGCAGTTATAAAGGACGTATCGAGCGCGAAGATCGGCGACACGATCACTTCTGCAATTAATCCGACGAGTGAAGCTCTTCCAGGCTACAAAGAGGCGAAGCCGATGGTCTACGCCGGTATGTTCCCTGGGATGCCCGAGTACTACGACGAGCTGAGAAAGGCGCTCGACAAGTTCAAATTGAACGACGCCGCACTGGTTTTCGAGCCAGAAAACTCTCCGGCGTTGGGTTTTGGCTTCAGGGTGGGTTTTCTCGGCCTGCTTCATATGGATGTCGTAAGGGAGAGGCTTGAAAGAGAGTTTGAAATAGCCTGTATTCTGACAGCTCCAAACGTTGTCTACAGAGTAACGTCTCAGAACGGGAATATTATTGAGATAACAAATCCTGCAAGTTTCCCTGAGCCCGGAGAGTTCTCCAAAGTCGAGGAGCCCTTCGTAGATCTCTCGATAATCACACCTTCGGAATATATGGGGAACTTGATTGGCTTCATCACTTCCGAGAAGAGAGGAGACTTCAAGGCGGTCGAAAACGCCGGAAAGAACCGTGTCGTGATGCGTTTTGAGGCGCCCTTGTCAGAGATAATGTTTGATTTCTTTGACAGGATGAAGGCTATTTCTCGAGGGTATGCCTCCATGGATTACGAAATACTTGGCTACCGTGAATCGGATCTGGTGAAAGTCACTATTCTCGTCAACAAAGAGACCGTCGATTCGCTTTCGTTTATCGTTCACGTGGATAAAGAGTATCAAGTTGCAAAGAAAGTCGTTGACAAGTTGAGCGAATTGATCCCTCCACATCAGTTCCAGATTCCCATACAGGCAAAATCCAGAGGAAGGATAATCGCGAGAAGCGACATAAAGGCCCTCCGGAAAGACGTTTTGGCGAAGTGCTATGGCGGAGATGTGACAAGGAAGATGAAGCTCTTGGAAAAGCAGAAAGAGGGAAAGAAGAGAATGCGGGAGATCGGTCAGGTAACGATTCCGCAGAACGCCTTCCTGGCAATTCTGAGAATTGGCGAAGAAAAATGACGGGGTGAAGTGGATGATAAGACTTGGAGCACACATGTCGACTTCAAAGGGTTTTGACAAAGTCCCTAAAGACACGTTGGCAATCGGTGGAAACACCTTTCAGATCTTCCCGCACAGTCCCAGGATGTGGAGAGCCTCTCTTCCAAAGGAGGAGATGGCATACAGCTTCATCGATGAGATGAAAGAGAAGTCGCTTGATCCATTTGATTGCATGGTTCATTCCGGTTACCTGGTGAACATCGCCTCTCCCGCTGAAGAGGTCTGGGAAAAATCTGTGAAACTGCTTTCCCTTGAGATGAAGATAACAGCGGCCTTGGGTCTAAAGTATCTGAATTTCCATCCTGGAAGCCATCTTGGAGACGGGCTGCACGAAGGAGTGGAGAGAATACTGAAAGGTCTCGAAATAGTGCTTGGTGAGAATCAGGAAAGCGATGTGATGCTTCTTCTCGAGAATGTAGCGGCGAAAGGGAATCACATAGGGAGCAGCTTTGACGAGCTGAAGATGATAATCGAGGGTTCGGCAGAACCTGAGAGGATCGGAATAACATACGACACCTGCCATGGTTTTGATTCCGGGTTTGAGATAAGAACCAGGGACGGAGTCCTGAAGCTGATCGATGAAATAGACTCTAAGATTGGCTATGAAAAGTTGAAGATGATACATCTTAACGATAGCAAATTTCCACTCGGGGCCGCAAAGGATCGACACGAAATAATAGGCAAAGGCTACATCGGCAAGGAGGACGGATTCAGAGAGTTTCTCTCAAATGAAAGAATTCAGGAGAAACCATGGTTGCTGGAGACACCGGGAGACGATGCGGATCACGCTCTGGAAATAAAGTACATAAGAGAACTTCTCGGATAGTGGAGGACAGCGGATGATGAAGAAGAAGTACGTAGTTGTAACTGGAGGCGTAATCAGTGGGATCGGCAAGGGGATCCTCTCCGCCTCAATAGCGAGGGTTATGAAGGAATGCGGAGTCGAGGTAAACACTCTTAAAATAGATCCGTATCTGAATCTGGATGCCGGAACTATGAACCCGAACCAGCATGGAGAAGTGTTCGTTACCGAAGACGGATACGAAGCCGATCTCGATCTTGGTCATTACGAGAGATTTCTCGGGAAGGACATGAGAAGAGAGAACAACATGACCGCAGGCCAGGTATTCAAGTCGATAATTGACAAGGAGAGAAAGGGTGACTATCTGGGAGCAACAGTGCAGATGGTCCCTCACGTCACGGATGAGATAAAGTCGAGGATCAAGAAAGTCCCCGGAGACCTGATAATGATAGAAATAGGCGGTACTGTCGGGGACATCGAAGGCGAGATATTTCTTGAAGCGGTGAGGGAACTGTGGGTCGAAGAGGGCCCTGAAAACTTCTTGTTCATCCATGTGACCTATGTTCCATATCTGCGGGTCACTAATGAGTTCAAGACGAAGCCTACACAACAATCCGTTCAGCTGCTGAGAAGAATCGGTATCCAGCCTCAGATGATTGCCGTCAGATCAGAGTTGCCAATTGAGGAGAACGAGCTCGGCAAGATCGCACTTTTCGGCGGTCTCAATAGACAGATGGTCTATAACCTTCCCGACTCCGAGAACGTCTACGATGTTCCACGAATCGTATATTCATACGGGATTCACAGAAAGATTGCCGCATGGCTCAACCTCGAAATTGAGGAGCGGTTCGACTGGAATTATCCGAGAACATTCGTTCCGACCAGAATAGTCATAGTGGGAAAATATCTTGGAACGGACGATGCCTATAAGAGCATTTCGGAAAGCATTACGCTTTGCGGTGCCAGCAAACCCGACGTCATCGACTCGGAGTGCTTCGAAGAGATGACGGAAGAGCAGATTAAGAATGAGCTTCGAAAATACGACGGAATCATCATCCCAGGTGGTTTCGGCAAGCGAGGCATTGAAGGAAAGATAGCTGTAATTAAGGCGGCAAGAGAGGAAGACATCCCTATCCTCGGTATCTGTCTCGGAATGCAGCTGATGGTTATCGAGTTTGCAAGAAACGTTTCCCATTATGAAAACGCCAACTCAACGGAATTCGACCCTTCGACTCCCTATCCGGTAATTGACATCATGGAAGAGCAGAAGGCAATTATGAAGCTCGGAGGCACTATGAGGCTCGGGGCGCAGGAGACTCCGATTGAAGAAGGCACGTTGCTGATGGATGCATACAATGAGAAGATAGCATTCGAGAGGCACAGACACAGATACGAAGTCAATCTGGAGCGCTTCCCCGACCTCTTCAGAAATCCGGGAGAAAAGGATGAAAACAGATTGACCATTTCCTCCTTGGCGACCTTTGTTGAGGCAATAGAGCTGCCGGAGAAGCGATTCTTCCTCGGAGTTCAGTATCATCCGGAATTCCGCTCCAAGGTTGGCAATCCAAATCCGGTCTTCGAGCTCTTCGTCAAACGCGTCAGAGAGAAGAGAAGGAATCAGTAGTGGTCTTCAGTAGCGGTAGAGTGCTTGATCTTTCCGAACCGGTCATCATGGGGATAGTCAATGCGACTCCAGACTCCTTCTTTCCGGAAAGCAGGTTCAGCGATACTATCGCGGCTGTCGACGCTGCGATCAGAATGCTTGACGGCGGGGCAGCGATCGTCGATGTCGGCGGTGAATCCTCGAGACCGGGGGCAGAAAAGATCTCGGTGGAAGAGGAGATCGCCAGAGTTGTTCCCATAATAGAGCAAATACGGGAAAAGAAGCCCCACGCGGTTATCTCGATAGACACCTGCAATAGTGTGACCGCGGGAGTGGCCCTCGCAGCCGGTGCAGATATCGTCAACGACATTACCGGGCTCAGGTCGGAAGAAATGGTTGAAGTTGTTTCGCAAAGCAATGCAGCGGTTATCATAATGCACATGAGGGGAGATCCTTCGACAATGAGTCAGATGACAGATTACGGCGATGTAGTCGAGGAGGTCTCGTCCTGGCTCGTCGAAAGAGCGCAGAGGGCGATCGAATCAGGAATAAGGAGAGACAGAATAATTCTCGACCCGGGGATAGGTTTCGCCAAAACGGCGGAACAGAGCATAGAAATACTTAGAAACGTCGAGCGCTTCTTGCAACTGGGCTTTCCCCTACTGGTTGGCCATTCCAGAAAGAGTTTCATCGCAAAGCTCACGGGAAGCGCTGTTGAAAATAGGCTGGAAGAAACCCTCTCGATTTCGACTTACCTGTACCTTAAAGGAGTGGACATAATTCGCGTCCACGATGTTCTGGAGCACAGCCGAATCTTTGGTATACTTAAGATACTAAACCCATACGGAGAAAATGGGAGGGAATGATTTGCCCTACAGTAGACGCTCGAAGAAGTACTGGAAGGAAACCTGGCAAGCATATCTTTTCCTGCTGCCTTCGATTGTAATCTTAGGTGTCTTTGTTTTCTGGCCCATCGGATTTTCACTTGTACTCAGTTTCTTCAAATGGGATTACACTTCGACCACTCGTTACTTCATTGGATTCGATAACTATAAGGAGCTCTTCAGACTCACGTATCCTGTTTCGCTGAGCTTTGTCAATTCGTTGATAAACACCGCCGTCTACATTGTGGTTGTTCTAGTTATCGTGCAGGCTCTGTACCATGTTTTCGGTCTGATGAGCAAGTACGACAAGACAGAGAAGAGTCACTCGTTTCTGTATGCGATCTATGTTGCGGCCGTCGCCGGTTATGTATTTCTTCGCAATTCTTCGGCTGATTTGACGGCAGCAGGTTTGTTTGCCGGTCTGGGGTTGATGGGTCTCGGCCTTTTCATACTGATGCGCAGGAGAAAGAGTGTTCAGTGGAAGAAAATGAAGTCCAGTCAGTGGTTGACTCTGCTTCTGTTCGCGGCCGTCTACTACGCCCTAGCGTATCTCATTTTGAGGCAGAGCGCGGATTTTGTGCAGTACTTCACGCTCGCCAAAGAAAGTTCCGACTTTCTTAAATCGATCTACAACACGGTTTATTATGTTCTTCTGTCCGTTCCGACGCAAATAGGGCTGGCGCTGATCATAGCGATGCTTCTAAACAAGAACATCAAGCTGCGCTCTCTATTCAGGACTGCGTACTTCATACCCTTTGTCACATCGGTGGTTGCCGTTTCACTGGTATGGCAGTGGATGTTCAACGACCAGTTTGGATTGCTCAACTATATTCTCTCGATCTTCAACTTGCCTAGAATCGCCTGGCTGAAAGAAGAGGCGTGGACGATTCCGACGATAGCCATAGTCTCTGTATGGCAGCACGTTGGTTACACCACCGTCATCTTTCTCGCCGGCCTTCAGAATATAGACAGATCATATTACGAAGCTGCCGATGTCGATGGCGCAAGCGGCTGGCAGAAATTCAAGTTCATCACCTGGCCGCTGCTTTCGGGCACAACCTTCTTCATAATGATAATTACGATGATTGGTGCGTTCAAGGTTTTCTCTCAGATCTTCATTCTATACCAGGGTCTTCCTGGACCGGTCAATAAGAGCGGACTGACACTGGTCTATTACGTATTTGACGCCTTCTACAACCAGCAGAGAATGGGAGTGGCCAGTGCCGCCGCATACGTTCTCTTCATGATAATTCTGGTCTTGACAATAGTGCAGCTAAACGTGGGCAAGAAGCGTGTCCACTATGAGGGTTGAGGTGTTCAGATGACTACATCGTCGACAAAGATAATCTCGAAGATTCTTCTCTATGTAGTTATAATTGGCGGGGCCTTTCTGATGTTGATTCCATTCGGCTGGATGGTCGCAACCTCCTTCAAGGCGCCCAGCGAAGTCTCAAGCTGGCCGCCTGTTTGGACGACCAAGAACGCTGCCAGTTCCTTTACTTTCAAGACACAGATAAAGCAGAAAAGCTCCGGTGCCTCCGTTGATCTCTCAACTCTTAGTCTCAGTGAGTTCAGAAACTTTGCTGCCCTTATGGAAGAGTCGGCAAGTTTAGATACTGTCACTGTCACTCTGGACGATGATCCAATTAGAAGAGGCGAAATCGAGATCCAGTTGCTTAAAGGCGACGGAACTCCGGCAGATTACGCTACAGAAGTCGATGAAGAACGGTTCGCCGCACTAGTCGACAGGTATTCGGCGCTTGAGGCAGACGTTCCCGTTTCCTTTTCGAGTGTCCTGAAGGACCTTCCCACGGACAGTGCGGGCCGGTTTATGGACAGTTTCTTCAACGCTGCAGTATACAGTGACGGCGGATTTGTGAGAAGAGTAGTTCTCGTCAGCTCTCTCAAAGCTCAGTACTCAAAAGCGATCGATAGACTCTCTCAGAGCGTTGAAACTGCAATGAAGGAGTTGCCTATAGACACTGACGAAAGCAAGGAAATGAAGGCGAAGATCAGAGAAGAGTCCGGCAGGCTTCTTGAAACTCCGATTGCGGATCTGACGGCTTCAATGCAGACTCTCGAGTCTTTTAGAATGGGGGAGACGGGGGTCACGGATCTGGTCGAACTGGAAACAATAATCGGGGATCTTAGAAGCAGTGTCGATCTCATTCGGGACGTGGGCGCGGAAATCGTCTCTCTATCCGGGACAATAGCCGGCGCCGACTCCAGAATGTCTCTCTCTGTCCGGCAGCTTGAGCGCTCGCTAGAGACCGTTCCAGAGGGGTTGGTTCAGTGGGCCGAACTGCTCGACCTCTATTCAGACATAAGGGTCTTCTACAACGATTCTCAAGACAAGACCCTATCGAGCACCTCAATAGTTGGAAAGATACGCTCAGACGCAGAAGTCCATTCCCTGCTCTCGGAGTTTGTAAGGGGATGGGACGTTGAAGAGAAAGCCAGAAGCTATTTGCTCTCAGCGATCACGCCTTCCAATGTGCGAGACGCAGTAACGATACTCCTGAACTACCTGGATCGGAATTTCAAAGATACTCTATCTCAATATTTTTTAGATACTCAGACCCCTCTTGAAGTGATAAATGACGCCATGAATTTTCTCAGAACATCCCTGCTGATCGCTTCGAGTTCCGAGATGGACACGAAAGTTCGCAATGCGATGGAAGAGAAAACGTCATACTCCGACCTCACGTCGCTTATCAGAGAAGTGGCTTCGGCCGCCGGTCAGACTATAGGCGTCGGAGGAGTCGTTGCAGGTCTTGACAGACAGGCTGCTATTGGCGGCCAGGATGCATTTGCAGACTTAATTAGGCGAAGATGGAAAGAGACGACAATGGTTGGGACTTTCTCAAGGGTACATTCGGATATATTCAGTGAACTTGATCTTTCACTCAAGCCTGTCGAAGTTGAAAGAGTCTACTACAGAGGTATAATTTCGCCATCGGGCGCAAAGTCATTCGACATTAAGCTTAAAGGCATTCCAGCCGTCTGGTTCAAGGACGACATACCGGCCGGCAAAGTCAATTTCACATTCGGGGAAACCTTCAAGAATTTCTTCCAGAACTACATAACTGCATGGAATGCTGCACCTTTTGGCAGATACTATTTCAACACAGTGTTTGTTGCGATGGTAACGACTTTCGTGGAGATAATTTTTGCTGCGATGGCGGCATTCGCGTTTGCAAAGATGGAGTTCTTTGGGAAGAACTTTCTGTTCACGCTCTTCCTGGCAACGATGATGGTCCCCGGAGAAGTGCTGCTGGTTCCCAATTACATAACCCTGACAGCCCTCGGCTGGATCGACTCATATTACGCCCTCATTGTTCCCTGGGTAGTCTCTGTCTTTGCGATATTTCTGCTTAGACAGCACTTTATGACGATTCCTAACGAGCTTTACGATGCCGCCATGATCGACGGTCTGACGAAATGGCGCTTTCTCTGGACGATTCTGGTTCCGCTTTCGAAGCCTGCTGTAATTACAGGAGCGCTGTTAAAATTCGTCGGCAGCTGGAATTCCTTCCTCTGGGTTCTCATAGTGACCAAGAGCCCGGAAATCAGGACTCTCCCGGTGGGGCTTCAGAATTTCAGCTCGGCGACAGGTAGTGACTATCACCTTCTGATGGCCGCGGCTACTTTTTCGATAATTCCGGTCGTTATTCTCTTTCTGATTACTCAGAAGTACTTCATAGCTGGAATTGCCAGGAGTGGTCTCAAATAAAAAGCAAGAAGAGCAAAGCCAAATTTCCTCTCGGATTGTTCATCTTTCTGGCTCTTTTGATTTCGCTTCTTTTGATTACGAATATCGATGCCGTTCTCAATTACAGGCAAGTCCAGAGAAGATTGGATAACCTGCAGAAGGAGTACGATGCACTGGAGAGAGAAATAGAGATCAAAGAATCCGAACTGGAACTGCTCAGAAAACTGGTACCGGGAAACAATGATGGAGGCAATAGATGAGATTTGTAGTCACAACCTCTCATAAACCGACGAAAGAAGAAGTTTTGAGTGCAAGAGGCCTTGCCGATGAGCTTGGAGTCAAATACGTTTCAAGAGGCCGGTTGAAGGATTTCGAGAAGGAATACCCGATCGATTTCTACTACGTCTTCGACAAGAATGGCCAGCTGTCGATCAGGACCGGGGATTCGGTTTTCTTCTTTCACCCGGGCATGTCGAAGGTCAGGTATAAGAATATAAAGCTTCAGGACTCAGACTATCTAATCAAGAGCATGGAGCTTTCCGGAGACGAAACCGTTCTCGATACGACATTCGGGCTCGGGAACGAGGCGCTTCTGATTGCTCACTTTCTGCCTGAAGGAAAGGTGGTGGGCCTTGAGGCCTCCGAACACATATACAGGGTAGTTTCTCATGGACTTCGCAACTATCTGTACACTTATGAATGGATAAGAGAAGCGTCGACCAGGATCGAGCTTCACAACAGGGATCTTCGAGATTTCGTGAAGGAGTGTCCCGACGCTTCTTACGACATAGTCTACTGCGACCCGATGTTTGACAGACCGCAGATGAGTTCTAACTCAATAAATCCTCTCAGGCCATTTGCAATGTATGAGAGAATCAGCAGGGCCGACGTAGACGAGATGATCAGGATTTCCTCAAAGAGATTCATCATCAAGAGCAGAACGCGAGATACTCTCTTCGAAGAGTTAGGCCTCCAGTTCGACAAGGTTTGCGGAAGCAAGAAGAGCGGAGTGCTTTACGGGGTAGTTGAGAAGAGATGATTCCATTACTTCTCGGACCGACTGCGGTCGGAAAGACTTCGCTCCTGCTGGAGATGGCCAGAAGACTTCCCATAGAAGTGATCTCCGTTGATTCCAGACAAATATACCGTTTCATGGACATAGGAACCGCCAAGCCGACAAAGAGAGAACAGGCTTTGCTTAAACACTGGCTTATAGACATTCGCGATCCGGACGAGGATTTTGATGTTATGGAGTTCAGAAAACTCGCCCTTCAATCCATTTCCGACATAGTATCGAGAGGAAAGATCCCGGTACTGGCAGGCGGAACGGGCCTCTACGCAGAATCGCTCATCAAGGGTCTTACCGATCTTCCTCCAAGAGATGAGCAAGTAAGGCGGGCCCTCCTCGAGATTGAGTCTCAGAGCAAAGGCTCGCTGAGAAGAATACTCAAAAAGGTGGATAGCAAGGCATTCGATTTGCTGCACGAGAACGATCTCAAACGAATAATCAGATATCTCGAGGTCTTCTTCAAGACAGGAAGGCCCTTGACGGAACTGCACGGAGAGAGCGAGAGTTCTGACGAGTTCGGTATCGTAGTTCTTGAACGAGAGAGAGAAGAGCTTCATCAGAGAATCGAGAGACGCATGGACGAGATGATCCGAAACGGTCTGATAGATGAGACGAAGAGGCTTCTCGACAAAGGCTATACAACGAGACTTAACTCGATGAAGACAATAGGCTACGCCGAGATGGTACAATATATAAAGTGCGGAGTGTCCCTTTCGGAAAGTAAGGAACGGATGCTTACGAATACAAGAAGATACGCTCGTCGTCAGATTATTTGGTTCAGAAGATATAGTGAAGCTTTGAGAATTGACCTGTCCGTCCTCGATAAAGAGGCAGTTCGGGTTCTTGAGAACGCAATTCTCTCAGTTTGGGGGGGTAAGAATGGCCGAAAAGTTTAATTTGCAAGATCGCTTTCTGAATCTTCTTAGGGTAAACAGAATCGAAGTCAAGATGTACCTCGAAGGAGGATTCCAGACGAAGGGGATGGTTAAGTCGTTCGACAATTTCACCGTACTGCTGGAAGATGGGCAGGAGCAGACTCTTGTCTACAAGCACGCGATCAAGATGATGGTTCCTCAGAAGTACGTGAAATTGACGAATACGACAGGCAAGAAGGAGGATTGAATAGAGCATAAATACTTTACTTGTCGCTGTTTTTTCGTCTGAAGAACAGAATATGAAGACAGAAATACAGGGCGAGCTTCGCGAGCTCGCCCGAACTGGTGGCTATAATATTGTCGAGACCGTCGTTCAGAATCTAGACTACCCGGACCCCAGGCATTATCTTGGAAAGGGAAAAGTGGATTTTGCAAAAAGGATGGTAGGTGCCTTCGGCGCCACTCTTGCGATTACCCGTCATGAACTCTCTCCGTCTCAGGCGATGAATCTCGAAAAGCTATTGGAGATACCTGTGATGGACAGAACACAGCTGATTCTGAAAATCTTCGGAGACCACGCCACGACAAAGGAAGGCAAACTCGAAGTCGAACTGGCCAGTCTTAAGTATCAGTTGCCCAGGCTCAAAGGGCTTGGCAGAGCGCTTTCTCAGACAGGAGCGGGTATAGGTACGAGAGGCCCGGGAGAAAAGAAGCTGGAGACAGACAGGCGCCAGGCTCAGGACAGGATATCGCGCCTGCGAAAGGATATCGATGAGCTTGGCAAGCGCAGGGAAATCTCCAGAAAGAAGAGGCAGGCATCCTCTGTTCCTCTTGTTTCCTTTGTGGGTTATACAAATGTCGGGAAGTCATCGCTGGTTTCGGAAATAAGCAGCGACGAGCTTCTGGTCGAGGACAAGCTGTTTGCAACGCTCGATACGCGGGTAAGGAAGGCGAAGTTGCCGGCCGGCATGCAGGTACTCGTTTCCGATACCGTAGGGTTTATTAGAGAGTTGCCCCATGAGCTGATGGAGAGTTTTAGATCTACGCTTGACGAGGTGAAGTACTCAGATCTGTTGGTAGTGGTTTCCGATGCGTCCGATATGGCAGTCAGGGAGAAGTATTCGATTGTCGATCGCACTCTTCGTGAAATCGGCGCAGGTGAAATCAAGAGAATACATGTTTTAAACAAGATCGATCTCTGTACAAATGAAAGACTTCGTGAACTCGGGAGTATCTTCCCAGGAGCAATAATGGTGAGTGCCTCAAAAAGCTTCAATATAGAAGGCATTTTGAGCGAAATCAGTCGAAGCCTTTTTGGCGAAAGATCAAGGAGAAAGCTCAGGCTAACCCCGACCGAGTTCTCGAGTTTCATGAGATTCAGAGGCTCGCTTGAGGTGCTTTCTGAATGCTACGAAAGGGAGCTTATCGAGGTCGAATATGTATCCTCCGATGAGATAAATGAAAGGCTCATTTCTTCTATTAGCGAGGAGGGAAGGAAATGAAGAGATTATTATCGGTCGTACTGGCGCTAGTGATCAGCTGCATGTTGTTTTCGGCATCGCTCCTTTTTCCACTGAAGAGGGCGCCGGAAATAACGGGTTACTTTGGCGAGTATCGAGGAAATTCAAGAAACATAAACTATCCAGAGCATTTTCACATGGGAATGGATTACTCGACCGGGAGCGTAGTCGGTCTCGATCTTCTTTCCCCGGATGACTCATACTTACACCAGATTTACATAAACCATCCCATATACGGGATAGGAATTGCCCTCACACTTCCCGAAGTTACCAATATTCTCACTAATGAAAAGGGTATCAATGTAATATTCGCTCACGTAAATGAAATCGGAGATACTTCTTCTCTGGCGGGAAGAAAGCTTAACGACATCTACCATCAACTGATTTCCGAGTTTGGTGATCAATATGTTGAAGTCACCTTCGATCCCAGAGAACTTCCCTTCAGAAAGAGCGATGTCGTTGCCAAATCGGGAAACAGCGGAAATGTCCCACCTCATCTTCACATCGAAGTGAGAGATTCGACAATGGAGACCATAATCAATCCCGGCTTCTACTTTGATACAGGCAATCCGACATCGGCAGTCGAAATACTGGACATTAGGGCAGGAGGAAAGACTTACTCGTTTGCTCAGGGAAAGCCGACGATCGAGATGAGCGCTACTACCCCTCTCGATCTTCACGCCAAGGTTCAGTTGAGACATCCCGTAAGCCCAAAGACCATAGAGTTGTATGTTGAGAACAGCCTCGTCTATCAGATCGATTTTGTTTCTTTCGAGGTAGACGAATTAGACGAGGTCCACGAGATATACTCTTCGCCTTCAACGGAGTCTGATTACTGGTTCAATCTCAATGCGAGGATATCGCTCAGCGTTCTGCCAATAAACATTTGGGATGATATCGACTGGACGAATCCGAGAGATGCCAGGGTAGTGGTTCGGGACCACTGGGGAAACGAGGCTTCGAAAGACTTCAGAATAGTCATGAGGAGGTAATTCGGATGTTTTTCAAGAAGAAGCCGCGAGATATAGGGAAGAATCCCTTTTACGACAGTGGCAATACGGTTGTTGTCCACTTTGAATGCAGTAAGTGCGGAGAGAAATTCCGCAGCCATCTTAGAAAGTACTACGATGTCAGCGTAAATTATGGAAAGGGAAAGGGAGTCTACAGGCTCGATAAAGAGTTCATCGGGAGCAAATGCCAGAACAAGATTCAGATCATGGCTGAGTTCAACAGAGCGTTCAGGCCCTTGTCCTTCGAAATAATCGGTGGTAGATTCTTGTCTAAGGAAGAGTACGAAGAATAGATTCAGTTTATAGGAGGCAGTCATGAAGACTTGGTTGTTTACCAGTGAAAGCGTTACCGAAGGCCATCCGGACAAAATGGCAGATCAGATTTCCGATTCGATTCTCGATGCGATGTTGACTCAGGATGAAGATTCGCGAGTTGCAGTTGAGACTCTTCTTGCAACGGGAGTTGTCGTAGTTGCCGGAGAGGTAAGTACCAAAGCTTACGTAGATATTCCCAGAGTAGTTAGGGACACGATTCTCGATATCGGATACAACAGGGCGAAGTACGGCTTTGACGGGGAGACCTGCGCCGTTCTCACAAGTATTGACGAGCAGTCCTCGGATATAGCTCTAGGGGTAAACAAATCCTTAGAAGCGAAGAAAAACGATTCCGATAGATATGCCCTCATTGGAGCGGGAGATCAGGGCATGATGTTTGGCTATGCGACGAACGAGACTCCAGAAATGATGCCGTTGCCGATAGTTCTTGCTCACAGACTGGCTCGAAGGCTCAGTAGAGTGAGAAAAGACGAGAGTGTTCATGGCTTCAGGCCTGACGGAAAGACCCAGGTTACTGTCAAGTATCAGGATGGCAAGCCTGTCGGAGTAACAGCTATCGTGGTATCGACTCAGCATGATCCTGACTTGACTGCGGAGGAGATCGAAAGACTTGTGGTTGACAACGTAGTTGCGCCAGAAATAGACCACGAACTACTTCTTGAAGGGGTGGAAATCTTCGTGAATCCTACGGGTCGATTTGTCAGGGGCGGTCCTTCGGCCGATACTGGCTTGACAGGCAGGAAGATCATCGTCGATACTTACGGAGGCTGGACGCCTCACGGCGGAGGAGCCTTCAGCGGAAAGGATCCCACGAAAGTCGATAGATCGGCTCATTACATGGCAAGATATGCGGCAAAGAATATAGTGGCGGCCGGGCTTGCAGAACGTGTCACTCTTCAGCTAGCATATGCCATTGGAGTTGCAAAACCCGTGTCCTTTATGATAGATGCTCACGATACGGAGAAGGTCGATCTCGAAAAGCTTAGAAAAGCCGTCCTGAAGGTTTTTGACTTCAGACCGGCCGCGATCATCGACCGGCTTAACCTGAAACGGCCTATATACAGGCAGACGGCTGCCTACGGACATTTCGGCAGGATAGATATTAGACTGCCGTGGGAAGAGACCGATGCCGTTGACCAATTGAAGAAAGCAGTGGATTGATGATACAATTAACGGGTAAATCTTGAAAGGAGGAGAAGTGATAAGTGCCTAACAATGCATCAGCAAAGAAGAGAGTGAAACAGACGGCCAAGAGAACAGTTATGAACAGGGCCGCGAGGACGAAATTCAGGAATGCTTCCAAGAAGCTCTATAAGGCGATGGAAGAGGGGGAAGATCCACAGGCCGTGTCTTCCATGCTTAGCGAAGTATATTCTACTCTCGACAGGGCGGCGAAGTCCGGAACTATTCACAGGAATACGGCTTCACGTAAGAAGGCAAGATTGACCGCCAAAGTCAAGACATATGTCGAAGCGAGAGGTTGATTGAACGAAAAAATAAAAAAGGTGGCCTGAGCCACCTTTTTTGTTGTAGATAAGAGTTATCAAAGATTGTCCGGAGCTGCATCCTTGTGAGTCCCCGCAAGGACGTTTTCCTCCGTCTCGGGGTCAAACAGGTGCATCATAGACATATCGAAGACCAGATCCATCTTGTCTCCTGAAGATGCTCTACTCTTGGGATCGACCTTGGCCACGATATCATCGCCGTGAATATTTGCGTGGATAAGAGTCTCACTTCCGAGAGGCTCGACAACCTCCACGTCGCCCTTGACTATGAACTCTTCTTTCGGCGCAACCGAGTACATTTTGTCGTAGATGTCTTCCGGCCTTATACCGAATGTGGTGTCTTTACCTACCAGGTGTTCGAGCCTTTCAACCTTGTCTTCAGGAACAAGAAGTTTCATGTCTTCCTTTACTACCCAGACTTTTCCTCCTTCAGAGACAAGCTTCGCACTGATGAAGTTCATTGCGGGAGTGCCGATGAATCCAGCAACGAACTTGTTTTTCGGCTCAAAGTAGACGGAGTAAGGGTCCCCGATCTGCTGGATTATTCCGTCTTTCATGATTACGATCTTGTCGGCCATGGTCATTGCCTCGACCTGGTCGTGAGTAACGTATATTATCGTCGCCTGAAGATTCTGGTGCAGTCTCTTGAGTTCGGCTCTCATCTGAACCCTTAGTTTGGCGTCGAGGTTGGAGAGAGGTTCGTCAAAAAGGAAGACCTTTGGTTTTCTAACTATCGCTCTTCCAACTGCGACTCTCTGTCTCTGACCACCCGAGAGCTGCTTTGGCTTACGGTCAAGCAACTGTTCTATTCCAAGTATTCTCGCCGCTTCCATGACTCTCTCTTCGATCTCCGGCTTCGGCGTCTTTCGCAGTTTCAGTCCGAATGCCATGTTTTCGTAAACCGACATGTGCGGATAAAGAGCGTAGTTCTGGAAGACCATGGCGATGTCTCTATCCTTAGGTTCGACATCGTTGACGACTTTGCCGCCAATCTTGATCGTTCCTTCCGTAATCTCTTCCAAACCGGCAATCATTCTCAATGTCGTGGTCTTTCCACAGCCCGACGGACCCAGGAGAACGAGAAACTCCTTGTCCTTCACTTCGAGATTCGCATCGAGAACGGCCTTGACTCCGTTCGGATAAGTTTTGCCTACCTTCTCGAGAGTAACTTCTGCCATCTTGCACCTCCGTCAATCATCATCAACTTCAACAATAAGATCCTCTATCTCAACATCCATCGCTTCATCCCCGGCGTCCATCAAATAGAGATCGTGGACTCTTTCCAGGAACCTGTTGAGGAGTACATACTTGTCATAGTCCATCACGACGGCCTTTGGGAGCCCGTTTTTTGTTATAATAATATCGGCCTTCTCGCAGTCGTCAACGACCTTTGAAAAGTGAGCTTTCGCTTCGGCCAGTGAAAAAAAAGAGAGCTCATGTAACCTAGACAAGAGAACCACCTCAGGACTATTATACATTATGACCACAATTATAGTCAAGCTTTAGTTTTCGGAGGTGCCAAAGATGGCGAAGAAGTTTTTTCTGAAACAGCCAATGATGAGAAAGGTTATCTACGCTCTCCTTCCAATTTTGGTCTTCGCTGTTGGAAATTTTGGCTGGGTGGTCTTTTCCAAGGTTTTTCTTTCGATAGTTGTCTCGGTTTTTGTTGAATGGCTATTCGAAAGCAAAAAGGGGAAGTCCGTGAGTGAAGCTGCAATTGTTACCGGGTTCCTAATTGGATTGATTCTGCCTCCTGCCGTTCCCTTCTGGATAGTTATAGTTTCAAGCTCCTTTGCAATAGTCTTCGCCAAGATGGCCTTTGGAGGGTTTGCCAGGAACCTTTACAACCCTGCATTAGTTGGCAGGGCCTTCGTTTATGTGAGTTTTCCTGCCGCCGTACAGCAAAGCTGGACTCCGGCAGTTCAGAGCTGGGGACAGGGCTTTACGCGCTGGATCAGCTCGGATATTGTCACTATGGCCACTCCGGCCAATGTCATCAGGGGCGGCGGAGAGGTTAGTGCATGGCGGATGATCTTCGGAAACATAGCCGGTTCTTCCGGCGAAACGGCGAAATGGTTGATTGCAGCCGCTGCGGTGTATCTGATCATGACCAAGGCGGCTTCCTGGAAGATCATTGTATCAACTCTGGTGTCGGCATTTGTGATGTCGGGAATAATCTTCATTTTTGACCCTTCAAGAATGAACCCATTCCATTGGATGATCGGAGGCAGTATCATGTTTGGGGCCGTCTTCATGGCAACAGACCCGATCAGCGCGCCGAAGAAAGATAGAGCCAAATGGATCTACGGGGCTATGATCGGATCTCTTGCAGTCATAATAGGTACATTCTCATTGTTCGGAGCCGGTTTGATGTTCGCTGTCCTTATCGCAAACACATTTGCCTCTCTTCTTGATTATCTCAGCACCCCGAAGAAGGTGAAGGCGTGAACGAAAAGCTTTACTCTGTATTGTTTGTTTTCATTCTAACAACGGTATTTGTCCTGTGTCTCGCAGGCATAAACGCACTGGCTTCCGGTACGATCGAAAGAAATGAGCGGCTCGAGTTTCAGAGATCGTTGATTTATGTATTCGAGCTTTGGGAGGGAGCCGATTCCCCGCCGGATGAGGAAGTTCAGAAGCTCTATTCAAGCAGAATCAAAGAGCTCGAGGGAGCACAGACTGTCTATGTAGTCGAGAAAGACGGAACGAGAGAGTTTGCCTTTACTGTGCAAAGCGCCGGGCTCTGGGGGACTATTACGGCTCTTGTAGCGGTAGATGAGAGCGGATCAAGAATAACGGGAATAGATTTCATCAACCACTCGGAAACTCCCGGACTTGGCGGAAGAATAGATGAAGAGTCGTTTAAGGAGCAGTTCAGGGGAGAACTGATCTCCTCTGATTCTTCTGCAAGAGTAGCCGTGGTTTCGGGTCAGGACACCGGTTCTAGAGACGACTCAAAGGTCGATGCAATTACTGGAGCGACGAGAACTTCGGAATCGATCCAGACCTTATTGAATAAGGCGGTTAACACGGTTCTCCCGGTAGTTCTTGAGGTGGTGGATTAGTATGGCTGAATCGAAGAAGACGATCTTCCTCGCGAATATCTGGAAGAACAACCCTGTAATTGTGCAGATACTCGGGATTTGTTCGGCCCTGGCCGTAACGAACAATCTCACAAACACACTGATAATGAGCATAGGCCTTATTTTTACTACGGCATTCTCTTCGCTCACAATTTCGGCTCTTAGAAGGCATATTCCCAAGAATGTGCGTATGATGGTTCAGGTTCTGATAATCGCTACTTACGTAATAATCCTGGATATTGTTCTGAAGGCTTATCTTCCTTCCATAAGCAAGGCCCTCGGTCCTTATGTCGGTTTGATTATCACTAACTGCATAATCATGGGCAGAGCCGAGGCCTTTGCGCAGTCACACGGGCCGGTTCTTTCATTCATTGACGGAATCTCAGCCGGAATAGGCTATTCGCTGATTCTTCTGGCAGTGGCCTTCATCAGGGAGCTGCTTGGCTTCGGAACTTTGTTTGGATTGAGAGTCATGCCGGAGAGCTTCACTCCCTGGGTGATCATGATTATGGCACCCAGCGCCTTCTTCATACTTGGCGCCATAATCTGGATCGCACGCACACCTATCGTAAAGAAGAAATGAGGGGGGAGATGTAGATGGGAGTTCCGCTTAATCCTTTTGTCATAATGATCGCTGCGGCACTTACGAGCAACATGGTTCTGAGCAACTTTCTCGGGATGTGCTCGTTCATCTCCGTTTCGAGAGATATAAAGACGGCCAACGGCCTTGGAATGGCAGTAACCTTCGTCCTGACACTGACATCGGTCCTGAATTACATAGTCTACTACTATATTCTTGTTCCACTGAATCTGGTCTATCTCCGGTACATCGTATTCATCGTAGTAATTGCTGCATTTGTCCAGTTTCTGGAGATGGTTATCGACAGGTTCTCTCCGGCACTCTATATCAATCTGGGAATCTTCTTGCCTCTAATCACCGTGAACTGTGCGATCCTTGGCGGCGTTTTGTTCATGATCATCAGAGAATACAATCTGATACAGTCGCTGTTCTTTGGGTTTGGATCCGGAGCGGGCTGGTGGCTGGCAATAGTCGCGCTGTCTGCGATGAGAATGAGACTTAGAGAAAAGGATCTTCCCCCTCAGTTGGTGGGACCCGGGATAACCATGATAATCATCGGCATTATGGCCCTCGCTTTTATGGGCTTCTCGGGCATGCTGCCCGTTCAGTAAGGTGGTGTTTGGCTTGGAAATAGTCATCTCTGCTCTGGTCGTTGGAGGGATCTCCGCAGTACTCGCTGCGGTTCTTACAATCGCAGATGCCCTGGTTAACAACTACGGAGAAGTGAATATCAAGGTAAATGAATCCAAGAGCTACAAGGTAAAGGGCGGATCGACTCTACTTTCCACTCTCGCGGGAGAGAAGATCTTCATCCCCTCGGCATGCGGAGGCAAGGGCAGTTGCGGACTGTGCAAGGTGAAGGTCCTGAGTGATATCGGGCCCATTCTTCCCACGGAACTGCCTTATCTCTTACCCAAAGAGAAAAAGGACAATATCAGGCTCTCATGCCAGGTGAAAGTGAAAAGCGACATATCTATCGAAATTCCCGAAGAGCTTTTCAACATACGAGAGTACCTTTCAACCGTCTCATCCATAGAGAATGTCACTCATGATATCAAGGAAGTCTTCTTCGATCTCGAAGAAGAGATAAGGTTCAAAGCCGGTCAATATGTTCAACTGATCGTGCCTGCTTATGGAGATATAAAGGGAGAGACAATGAGAGCCTATTCTATGTCATCTCCGCCCTCCGTGAGGAACGGAGTTGAACTGCTTATAAGGCTGGTTCCTAATGGAATTGTGACAACTTACGTCCACACGATGCTTAGAGTGGGAGACAGGATAAGAATCCTTGGACCGTTTGGAGACTTCTTTCTCAGAGAGACCGATTCGGATATAATATTCATTGCCGGTGGTTCGGGGATGGCTCCGATCAGGTCGATAGTACTTGACATGATGGAAAAGGGCGTAGAAAGAAATGCGTATTACTTCTTTGGAGCAAGGAGCAAGAAGGATCTCTTCTATCTTGAGGAAATGAAGGAGATCGAAAGCAAAATGCCTAACTTCCATTTCATACCGGCTTTGTCCGACCCCCTGCCCGAAGACGGCTGGGAAGGCGAAGTGGGACTGATAACGGATGTGGTTGACAGGTACCTTGCCGGGCAGGGAGATGAGCCTTCCAGAGAGGGTTATCTCTGCGGTAGTCCCGGGATGATAAATGCCTGTATAAGCGTATTGAAAAAGCACAACGTACCGGAAGAAAAGATCTACTACGACAAATTCGGATAGTTTTGGAGGTGAGATTATGAAACAGACTCCGGACTTCGATAGGATTCAGGAAAACATGAGAGCCGGCAGCATCACAGGTCCGGGCTTTCTTGGCGATGACGAAAGAAACCTGCTGGATATTATTAGCGAGGATGAGTCGAAGGTGAAGGAATTGGGCTTGACGAACGAAATAATCGCTGACAAGCTGGAAATGCTCATGAAGCAAGGTGGAAAAGGATTCGGCTCGCCTGTCAGAGTCGATGATCGCTTCGTCGTAATCGTTGAGGAGAGTCGCGGTTACATACCCTGCCCCTTTCGACACGGACATCTTTCAAAAAAAGTAAACGTCAATGTGAGAAATATCGCCCTGAAGGAAGAGATAGACTATTCACCGATTTCCATTCATCTTATACGAGAGCACGGTTTCTATCAGGGAAAAGGTTCGACCTACAGGCTCGATCCCGAAAAGGTTGCAAAGATTCTGGAGTTGATCTGACCAGATGAATTTGCCTGGTGTGATCGAAAATGGTCAAAAAGTATAGTTCAAGAAACAGGGCGCTTTTCACGTTCTTCTTCGTAATTGCGTTGATTGCATTTGCTTCATATTACGCCTTTGGACACAAGATGGAAGTGGTTGTCCCTGCCAGTGAGATCGAACTGGATGAGCTGACCTTCAACAACGGCGTCTTCTCCCTTCTTGGTGAAGCTCCTTTTCCGCCGGATCAGGGTCTTGCTATCGGAGTTTCTGTAGAGCAGGACGATGGTGAGGTAATCCGGGTATTATACCCGCCCGAAGACGACTCAGTCAGGAGCTTGCAGTTCGAGCTGAACTCGAGGGTGATAAATGTGTATATCTGGAAGCTGGATTCCGCAGACTCCGCAAGAAGAACCTGGGAGACGCTCTTCCTTGTGGAAGGTTCGGTACTAACGAGAGACATGGGCAGGATAAAGAAGGCAGATTACTGCTATGCAAAAGTGGTAAGGTTCGGTGGCAAAGACCAGGCTCTCATCTGGCAGAAAGGAAATTGGGTGGTACTGGCCAAGAGTCCGGGATTCACAATGGAAACAGAAGAGGAGAGACAGATTCTAACTGAGCTATTCGACCCTAGTATAAGAAGTTGATCTCTTCTTCGGAATAGACTTCAATAGCGTTCTTCATGAGAAGCTCCGCTGTTATTCCCATTCCGTCGATCATCACCCCGCTGAAAGTACCGTCGTAGATGCCTTTGCACCCGCAAGAAGGACTCCTCGACCTGAGGAGAGCGATACTGGTTCCGGAAAGCTTTGCTATTTTCAACACCTCTTCGGCTCCTCGTGTGTAGTTCTGAGTAACATCCTTCCCAAACTGATCGATAACTATCCTTGCTGCCCGCCAGTCGCATGAAGTAGTTATTTCTGCCCTGGGACGCGGTGTCGGAAGTCCTCCGAGCTGCTCAGGACAGACAGGTAAAAGAATAAACCTGTCCACCAGCTCAAGAAGCTTCAAAGACAGGTTGTTATCTCCGCGATACGTACAGTTGACACCGATGAGGCAAGCGCTAACCAGGATCTTTGTCATTTACCACCGGCAGCGGTGCCGTCGTCCTCTCTTCTTATCACGTACATGAGGTCACGTGTGGGGAGCATCGAAAGGGGATTCATCGTGTTGGTCTTCGGATCTCTGACTTCGAAATGCACGTGAGGACCCGTCGAGATCCCTGTGGTTCCGACCCGGCCGATCAACGAACCGGTCTCCACTCTTTGACCTATATAAACACTGATTCTGCTCATGTGGCCATAACGGGTAACGTAACCATTGTCGTGCTGTATTTCAACCATATTCCCATAACCGCCGTTCATTCCGGCAAAGACTACTGTTCCCCTCGAACCTGCAAAGATCGGTGTTCCTTCGGGAGCCGCAAGGTCAAGTCCCGAATGGAATGAGGGCTGCCCGCTTACAGGATGAGTTCTCCAACCGTAATTGGAAGATATGACCCCATAAATGGGCCACCTGAATGGGGAACTCTGCGGAACATACTGATACAAGTTTATCAGGGACATGGGAATGAAGACTCTCTGTCCAGGGTTGATAATCGAATCAGGCCGAAGGTTGTTCGCTGCTATCAACTCTTCGACAGGTGCGAAGAAAAGCTTTGCTATGTAATCGAAGGTATCGCCGGATTGAACCTCGTAGATCAGACCATCGGGCTGAGGCATCCGGAGCGTATCTCCTGCCTTGATACTGCTAGGATTCTTCAGGTTGTTGAAATCGATAATTGTCGAAATGCAAACATCCAAATCCCTGGAAATAGTGTGAATCGAGTCTCCCGATCTAACCACGTACGTAACGAGGAAATACGCAAAACTGCGAGTCATCAAAAACAAAGACATAACTAAGAATAACAGAATGACCCGACGGTTCATTCCCTGCCACCTCCAAAAAGCCCCAAGAAGAAGAAGATTACCAAGATCATTATACCAAAAAGCAGTCCGATGGCAAAATGCAAACCAAAAATTGATTGTAAAATAATGGATAATCCTATAAGGATAGATACTGCAGTCCCTATAAGTACTACTGAGGCTGCTGTATCCTTTAGTACACGCACTCTATCGTCATAGTAGGGACGCAGAATATCGGCCATCTTCTCCACCACCGTGTTAATTCCCTCGAGAAGTAATACCATAAACGTACAGAAAAGAAGCCAATAATAATCATTCTTGTCAAGGCCTAGCAGAGCGCCAAGAGTAAGAATTACTGCTCCGAAAACGAGCTGGATTCTGAAGTTCCGTTCCTTCAAGAGATGCTTTATTCCGTTTGTGGCGTTGCCTAGACTTCTGACAAACTTCTTCATTCAAATCCCCGGCCGACAGAATCGATTCTTTCACTTCTAATATTGTAAGATTTCTCAATTAGTGAGTAACCGAAATCAATAGCCCGGGAGTTCATTTCAACGTACTTTGCTTTAATGTGCTTGACCATGGCCTCCTTAAGTGACTGAGTGGTGACGAAATTCCCGGCTCTGGCAATCAGTCCCAACCCCACCATATTAGCGGGAAGCGTGCTTCCGAATTTATTCTCTGTGAGTTCCGTTACCGGCTTGGAAATAATCTTTCTCGTCATTCTTATTCCTTCTTTCGGAATGGATTTGACGAGAGTCGAATCTACTATAAGGACGCCGTTCATATGAATCAGGGGAACGTGAGCATTAACGGCCGTCTGGTGCATGGAGTAGATAAGTTCAAAGGAATGGGCTTTTGGGTAGTCGATCGGCTCGCTGTTGAAAAGGACATCACAATAAGAGAGCCCGCCCCTCACCTGCGCGCCGAATGATTGAGTCTGAACGACCCAGCTTCCCTGAATAAGGAGCGCTTCAGCTAGAATGATACCCATCAAGACATTTCCCTGGCCACCGATACCGGAAATCCTTACTGAATGAGGTTCCGAAACCGTGTGCTTCATGCTTCGTCACCTCTCTCGGCAGCGATTATCCGTTCGCTCATAATCCTGTATCTGTCGCTGTAAGTTTCCGCTTCTATATTGACAAACTCGCCGGCAACTATCTTGTCCGATAATTCCTCGGGAGACATTGTTTTTGCTTTCTTGATCTGCACCGTGTTCTTTTTGAAATGCGTCAGCAGATCTTCCGGTTTGGACATTGCATTGTATCTTCCGTAGTATGTGTGACAATTGGTCATTATCTCCACCACTCCCATACCTTTGTGATTCAGGGCCTTCTGGATGAACTGCACCATCTGGGCATAATGAAAGACTGTCGTCCTGGCGACATAGGTCGCACCGGAGGCGACTGCGAGATTCACTATGTCGAACGAGTTCTCAACATTTCCGTAAGGAGAAGTCGAAGCGATCTTCTCATGAGGCGTTGTCGGCGAATACTGTCCGCCCGTCATTCCGTATATATTATTATTGAAAACTATCACGGTAAGATCCATGTTTCTTCTGCAGGCATGGATGAAGTGATTTCCGCCAATTGCCATCATGTCTCCGTCCCCGCCCATTACAACAACGTTGAATTCCGGTCGTGCCAGTTTAACGCCTGTAGCGAACGCTATTGCCCTTCCGTGAAGAGTGTGCATAGTGTTGAAGTTAAGGTATCCTGTGACTCTGGAAGAGCATCCAATGCCGGATATTACGGCGACTCTGTCGGGATCAAGGGCGCCCTTGTCGACTGCGTCAATGAAGGCCTTCATAATAACGCCGTTTCCGCAGCCGGGACACCAAACGTGAGGCATCCTGTCTTGCCTAAGATACTTGGTTAGCCTTGCGATAGCCATGATTTCCTCCCATTCACTCTATAAAATGCGTCATGACGACACCCGTCTTATCGAACATGAACTCAGTAAGTGGATCGGGATAGCCTTCAGAGAAGACGACCCGCTTAATGCCAGCATTTATTATCAGTCTGGCGCAAATGGAGCAGGGACGGTGGGTTACGTAGATCGTCGACCCGTTTGTCAAAATTCCGAATTTCGCAGCTTGAGACAGGGCGTTCTGTTCGGCGTGAGCCGCGTAACAGATCTCCTGATTCTGACCTGAAGGTATTTTCAGAGCGTCCCTGATGCACTCTGTCTCGTCGCAGTGAGGAAATCCAGAGGGCGGCTGGTTATAGCCCGTGGCGAGAATTCGATTCTCTCTTACGATCAAGGCTCCCACCTTTCTGTGATGACAACTCGACCTCTCCCTCACCTGGTACGCAAGTTTCATGAAGTACGAATCCCAGCTCTCTGTAGGGCTTGTGGATTTATGAACCGAAAAATGATCCAGGAAATCCGAAAGTTCTTCTACAGACATCATCTCAGTCCTTCCAGAAGTTCAATGTGTTTTTTCTCTTCAGCGATGATTTTTTCGAGGGCGTCGGTAGTCTCGCTCTTCACGTTATTCACAAAACTCCTGTAGAAAGCTATGCTCTTCTTCTCGACTTCTATTGCCAGGGCTATGGCCTCGTCATAATCGGAACTGCTCATCGCATCGTGGAGTCTGCCGGAAAAAACAGCTTCCCTGGTCAAGTCCTCCATATATGCCCTTGCGTCGTCCCAATTTACAAGTTCGACGGCCTCTTCCTCGAATCTCTTCAGGAGAGCTCGGAAAGTCTCTGCATGTCTTCTCTCCTGAGAAGAAAGAAAACGAAAGACAGAGCCCTGATTTTCACTATTGGTGCTCTCGGCCAGGTCTCTGTAGAAATCCGCTCCTTCATTTTCGACTCTCAGTGCGATTTCGAGCACCTCATGTGGAGAAAGCAATTTCTATCTCCTCCTTAATATCTAAGAGCTTCTGAAAAACGCTTCTGGAGAAATCCATCCCAGTCTCGTTCAACACCACAACTCCGTTGTCGGGCGAAAGATACTCTCCCAGGTAAAGTCCTATTCTAGAAATCAGGAGTTCGAGAAGCTCTTCGGGATATCCCGAGCGAGACAGATCTACTCCTTCTGCCAATCTAAGCCCCATGAAAAGAGTCTCAAACAATTCCTGTATGACGGTGTTCTCAATAAATTCGCTGACAGGCACCAGATTCCGCCCAATCAGATCATGATAACGGCGCAGGTCACCGGTGTTGACATATCTCTTCCCGTCAAAGTGGCCGCCCGCCGAAAGCCCAAAGCCCAGGTACTGCTCATTACGCCAGTACTTGAGATTATGAAGGCATTCTCTATTATCAACTGCCCACGAAGAGATCTCATATCTCTTGTAGCCCATCTTCCCCAGTGATTCAAGAACCAAGTCGTGAAGCCTTTCGAGGATTTCAGGGTCGGGCAGTTCAATGATAGCATCATGCACCTGACTCATCAATTTAGTTTCGTGATCGGAATCGAAGACGTAATATGAAACATGATCCGGTCCGGTGGCGCCAATAAGTTCCAGATTCGCTCTCACGTTGCTTTCGGCTTCTCCGGGCAGGCCTAAAATGAAATCGAGATTCAAGTTGTCGAACATTTCTCTGCACATGATCAATCTCTGTTTCAGATCGGAAGGTACGGGCCTCTCGCAGATTTCGAGAATGCTCTTCTCAGATGACTGCACACCAACCGATACTCTGTTGAAGCCCATCTTTCTCCATTCTTGGAGACGTTCTCTTTCCAGTTCCCAGGGATTGGCCTCTATGGTAGCCTCTCTTATCTCCGTTCTCAGCGAGCTCTTGAGATGCATGAGCAAATCATTCAACAACTCGACTGGATAAAGCGACGGGGAGCCACCTCCGAAATAGAGCGTTTCGACTGTATCCGAAATCGAATACATCTCTATCTCCCTTTTCAAAGAACGATGATATTCGTCTATGAGCGCCGAGTCATACTGAACGGTGCAGAAGTCGCAGTATGAACATTTTCTGGCACAAAACGGGATATGCACATAGGCGCCCGCACCCATCAGAAAACGAGCCTCATAAAGATCCCGTTCAAACTGAAGTTTGTGACGGAAATTCCCGCGAAAATCGAATCATCGTTTCCAAGTTTCGAGATCAGCATTTGAGCGTCAATTCCACGCAAGCTGACCATCACGGTCGGTGAAAGCATCAGCCTGAGATCACCGGCGGGAACAATAAAATTGCCTGCGAAAGCCAATCCAAGGTCGAATGACAGGTAATTCATTCCTATGCCAATTCCGTATCCGACCTCTCCCAGGGAGTCGTTTGTCTTCAGGTCCACAGTAGCGACAACATTTGTTTCCGCGTTTCTGATCCTCAAACTTCTCTCATACTCTTTCGCATAAAGATACAGGCCGATGTCGTTGAACGAGAAGGAGTCTTCTCGATAGAGAAAGACGCTCAGCCCGCCATTTAGCTGACCCAAGGGAAGCCTCACCCGGTTTCTTACGAGATACTTCATATCGCCAACCGTTGAAAGCTCGAGTTCGAGGGTGGTGTGCGAGAAGACCGGGATCTGATTCGTGTTGGTGACATATCTGACCCCCATGAATAAGCCTTCGTGACTGGCAAGGATCGAGCCTCTGAAAACTCCGTCCCTGGTCTTCAACTTCAGAAAACCCGTTGAAAACTCCTCCCAGTGGTCGACATAGGTCACGCCTACGTAAGGCGTTCCAGAAGCCAACGCCAGAGTCAAGTATATATCTTCGTAGGCCCTGATGTCTGCAGAGACGCTCCACCCTGCGTTATTCAGTTTGATCTGAGTTTCGGCAGAAAGAATCACTACCGAAATCAACAGTAAGAACAGGCATAGACCCTTCTTCAATCTTTAAGCATCCTCCTTGCGATCTCATTCACTTTCGATGGATTCGCCTTTCCTCTGGTAGCCTTCATAACTGCTCCGACAAAATATCCAAGAACGCCTTCCTTCCCGTCTCTGAACTGCTCCACCGCAGAGGGGTTGTCGGTCATCGCCTTTCGCAAAGCATCCTCGATTACTCTGTCATCGTCTATCTGTTCAAGCCCCTTCTCTTTGACTATCTCCAGAGGCGATTTCCTTCCTTCTACAACAAACGGAAAGATATCTTTCGCAATCTTGTTCGATATCTTCCCTTCGTCGATAAGCTCGAAAAGCTCCTTGAAATGCTCAGGGCTCACCCTCACTTCTTCGACTGTGAGCTCCTTTTCGTTCATGAGTCTCATAACCTCTCCCATGATCCAGTTTGAGCTCTCCTTAGGTCTGCGAGTAGTCTGAGCAACTTCTTCAAAGTAAGAAGCTATTTCGCCGTCTGAAGAAAGAACGGTAGCATCGTAACGGGGAAGCGAGTATTGCTTCATGAATCTCTCTATCTTTTCCCATGGGAGCTCCGGGAGATTCGCAGCGATCCTTTCGATTAGATCGTCACTGACAATCAGTTTCGGAAGATCCGGTTCTGGGAAGTAACGGTAGTCGTTTTCCTCTTCCTTCGATCTCATAGAAAACGTTTCTTTGGATGAGAAGCTCCACGATCTCGTCTCCTTGGCCACATCGCCTCCGGATGAAAGGGTTCTGGAAATTCTCTCCTGCTCGAATTCCAGCGCCTTTTCGACAAACTTGAAGGAGTTGATGTTCTTCACCTCTACCCTGTTCGAACTTCTGCCTGCTTCATCGATTATCGAGATATTCGCGTCGCATCGCAGGGCGCCTTTCTCCATATCTCCAGAACAGACTCCCAGCGCTCTAACGGTATCCCTAAGGAGCTCCATAAAGATGCGGGCTTCTGCGGGACTGCGAAGATCGGGCTCTGTTACGATTTCAATTAGTGGAACTCCGCATCTATTGAGGTCAACATAGCTTCCAGATGAGCCGGTAATAGAATCGGTTCCCTGGTGAATCATCTTTCCGGCATCCTCTTCGATATGTATTCTGCGAATCCTGATCTTTCTCTTTTCGTCTCCGTCCTCAAGGTATAAGTAGCCGTTTTCGGCGATGGGAAAGAAGTACTGAGTTATCTGATAACCCTTGGGCAGATCGGGGTAAAAATAGTTCTTTCTGTCAAAGACCGACTGCTTGTTTATAGTGCAGTTCATTGCCAGGCCGGCCATGATGGCAAACTCGACCACCCTCTTGTTGAGAACGGGCAGAGTGCCTGGCTGGCCCGTGCAGACCGGGCAGATCGCCATGTTGGGTTCAAGATCAAAAACATCGGCCCTGCAGCTGCAGAAGGCCTTTGTATCAGTTCTGAGTTGAGCGTGTATTTCCAATCCGATTACAGTTTTGTTCATCACTCCGTCCACCTTTCCGGGAGTACGGCCAGCCCGCTTCTATAAGAGGGAGAGAGATCCTCGACTCCCTTTGCGGCGTCAAGAAGAGAGACGTCGCTAAATCTTCTGCCTGTAAGAAGCACCCCAACAGGCATTTCATCGACCAGCCCTGCCGGCAAAGAGATCGACGGAAGCCCCGCGACATTCGCCGGTATCGTGTAAATATCCATCAAATAATACGTCAGGGGGTCGGTAATCTCGCCAATTTTCGGAGCAATCACGGGAGAAGAGGGATTCAAGATGAAATCGTATTCATCTAGCACTCTGTTCAGTTCTCCGGCCATGACGCTTCTCGTTTTTAAAGCCTTTCTATAATAGGCGTCATAATAAGTCGCGCTTAGGGTGAAGGTTCCAAGAAGAATTCTTCTCTTCACTTCCTTCCCGAAACCTATGTCCCTATTCTTGTTAGTGAGGCTTTCATAGTCTTCCGACGGCACTCTCGGTCCGAATCTAATCCCTTCGTAGCGGGCTAGATTCGAGCTGGCCTCTGCGGGCGCAATTAGATAGTAAGTTGCCACGGCGTACTCGACCGAAGGAATGGAAATCTCTTCCACCTCTGCTCCTGAACGCCTGATATCTTCCACTATTGAAAGGAATCTCTCCTTCACTCCGGAATCGAGGCCGGGATAGTTCAGCATTTCGGAAGGGACCGCCAGTTTCAGCCCCTTGAGATATCCCTTAAGAGACACATCAAAAGATAGCTCTTTTCTGACAGTATTTGAGTCATTACTATCGTGTCCCGATATCATTGACATCACATCTGCGGCATCCTGGGAGCAGCGAGTCATCGGCCCGATCTGATCCAGCGAAGAGGCAAATGCGACGAGTCCGTATCTGGATACGAGTCCGTATGTCGGTTTGAAGCCGACTATACCGCACATGGAAGCCGGCTGTCTTACAGAACCGCCAGTGTCGCTGCCGAGAGCGAACGGAGCAAGCCCCGCAGCTACCGCGGCCGCGCTTCCGCCGCTGCTTCCTCCCGGAATCCGCTCAAGATCCCAGGGATTTCTCGAAGGGCCGAAGGCCGAGTTCTCTGTGGAGGACCCCATTGCGAATTCGTCCAAATTCGTCTTTCCGAGAAGCTTTCCTCCCCTAACGCCGAGCCTTCGGGTCACTGTCGCATCGTATGGAGATTCGTAATTCTCGAGTATTCTGCTGCCGCAGGTTGTTCTGGTCCCGACAGCCAGGATGTTGTCCTTTAGGGCATACGGGAAACCCTGTCTCTTGCCGCCTGACAGGCTGCTTACCTGAAGGAATGCCTTGAGTTCATCGTTGTACTTCATTACTCTCTCTCTATAGAACTCGAAAGTGTCTTCAAGAGATACGATTTCTGAGAGCCTAAGATTCAGGGGATTCTTTGTCACGAAAGCCACCTCCGGATATTCACGACAATTCTAACATTTTCAGAGGACTTCTAACAGCAGAAAGCAACTTCAAATTGAGTAAACGCCCTTCTTTAAATCGAATGCCGTCGACCCGCGTGAGAATTTTGCAGCTGCCAGATGCACTCGTGGTTGCCTTCTAGACTATACAAGGCAAACAAAAGAGAAGTTTTTCGTACTTAGGATCCGCTGTACGCTATGAAGAGCCGTCCTTCGATAGGATCAAAAAAATCACTGTGATTCTTTTGTAGGGGCGAACGGCTGTTCGCCCGAAAAGAAAACCATCAACGGGACGAAATAGGGAGTTTAACAGAACAAGTTGCGAAATCCTGTGCTGAATTCATGCTTCCGGTCAAGATTTGTTCCATTTGACCTTCTCGGAGGACGGTGGACCGTTGACGGACAACGTGGTTTTCATTAGCGTTCAGCGTTCCCTAACAAGCGGTTCTTTCCACCTAACGGTGGAGCCTAAGAACGAATAAAAGATCCTCGCTCATTGACTAAGAACTCTCGTTTTTTCCAATACCCGAGCCGCCACCTTTTACCCCTCGCGCTCCCAATACATCTGGAGGACCAACGTTGATCGTAAGCCAGTAGTCGCCGATCGCCCTGGCTACCACGAGGAATTCATCGAAATCAACCGGTTTGACAAGATAGGAATTGACTCCGCAGTCATAGCAGATCATTCTGTCGCCCTCTTCGCGAGAGGATGTGAGAACAACAACGGGAATTCGCCTTGTGAGTTCATTACTCTTCATTTCATGCAAGACCTCGTGTCCTGAAATCCCCGGCAGTTTAAGATCCAGCAAGACAAGATCAGGCACAGGGAATGCCTCTCGATCTTCGAATTTCCCCCTGCCAAACACATAGTCGAGCGCCGTTTCTCCGGTCTTTGCAATCTCGACTCGGTTCGTGAGTCCTACCTGTCTGAAAGAGTCAACTCAATATCCATCGAATTATCTTCAACTAAAAGTATTAAGGCTTTTTTCAAGTGCTCGCCCCCTTGATTTTAATTGTGAATCTTGCGCCTTTCCCTCGCTCCGATTCGAGAGATACATCTCCCCCCATAAGAGCAACTGATTTCTTGACGATTGCCAGTCCAATTCCGGTCCCGGGATATTCATCGCCGGTGTGCAATCTCTGGAATATATTGAATATCCTTTCATGAAACTTGCTCTCTATTCCGATACCATTGTCTTCAACAGTCAGGTTCACAAAACCGTCTTGCTCATCTGAATAGACTTTTATCGATGGATGCTCTCCACTCTTGTGATAAGTGAGCGAATTTTGAAGCAGATTAGTCAATGCCCTTCTTAGCAGCGAGCGATCCGCGTAGACATTGGGCAGATCTGAGAGGACCTTTACTTCGGCTTCTTCCTCAACTATCCTGCTTTCCAGCGTCGAGAGGCAATCACTTACAATATCATGTAAAGACATTTCCTCCAGTCTCAGCGTCGTTTTTCCAACCCTGGAGTATTCGAGAAGCCTGGTGATCAGCTCCGACATGTCCTCCCCGGCCTTAACGATAGATCCGAGATAGCGACTGCCTTCTTCCGGGAGAAGAGACGAGTAGCGATCGGATACTATCTTTGAAAATCCTCTTATGGCTCTCAGGGGAGCCTTCAGGTCATGCGAAACCGAGTACGCGAAAGACTCTAGTTCCCGGTTTACTTCCTCGAGCTCCTCAGTTCTCTTCCTAACTCTCCTTTCGAGCTCTTCCAGAGTCATTTCTCGCTGAGTAACATCTTCAAACACTACAACAATCTCATCTGCCTTGTGCTTGTAGATGAAATTCTCGGTCCAAAATGTCAGCCTCCCATCGTGATACTCTTTCACCGGATGATGCTGCGAATACCCGCTTTTCCAGACATCAAGTATCCGATCATAAAGCCCTAACTCCGTTACACCTGGAAAGACTGCCCTGACGCTTCTTCCAAGTATCTCCTCGCGGCTTACACCCGTTATCCTGCAACCTGCCGGATTCATGTCTAGAAAAACAATGTCATCGCCGTCATTAACCACTCTGTAGATTGCCACACCTACATTCATATTCTCATACAGCTGTCTGAAAAGAAGCTCGCTTTCATTTAGGGCCAGCTCCATCTTGTGCTGTTCAGTCACGTCCTCAAGGATTGCGAATAGACCTGCAAGATTTCCCTTTTCGTCGTGAATCGGAGCGGTATAGAGCTTCACGACCACTTCCTTTCCGTCCTTCGTGTGCCTCACAAGTCGTGCTCCTCTGACGGGTAGTCCGCCGAGAGTCTCTTCGTTTATCTTCCGATGCTCTTCCCTATGGTTCTCACTTACATAAGGTAAGGGTTTTCCGATCACTTCCGACTCTTTCCAACCGAACATCTTCTCGGCTGCCTCGTTCCATCCCGTTACGTTGTAATCCAGATCGATTGTGACCATAGCAATTGGGCCGGTTTTCACTATCGTCGCCAGTCTCTCGCTCATTACAACGAGTTCCTTCTCGACCGCCTTTCCTCTCTGCCTTGCAATCTGGTCGGTGATCGCCCATCCGATGACCATTGTAGCGAAAGGATAGATAATCATTACTGGCAGAGCAGCGATCGAAAAGAAAGCGTCTCTGCTCTGCTGAGGCAGGAACAGCATGCAAATCAACATGAAGATATGAACAACGACTCCAAGCAGGTACAGTTTCAGAAGGGAATGATCTCCGACCTTCTTCTTAATGAAGTATCTCCAGAAAAGACCCACAGAAACCGAACTGAGAATTGTGCCAATTCCAGGAAGGGCACCTTCGCCCCCCATCATTAGCCGCAGAACGATAGCCATCGAGGCGGCGATTGCAGAAGGAAGAAAGCCGAAAAAGAGCCCGACCAGGCCCAGGACAACAGTTCTCGTGTCGAACACTACCCCTGGCGAGAGCTGCCAGGAGTTCATCATAACGGTCAGGGTTACAAATCCCAGAAGAAGGCCGGAGATAATCTGCCTGGAAGTTAGTCGGCTTGGAATTGATTTGGTATAGAAGACGCTGTACACGACAACCAGAATGATGAGCAACGCCGCATTGTTCAACAGAGCGGTAAAGACTTCTCTTCCCATAGAATTTCCTCCAGCAGGAGTCCCTTCAAGTAGCCCCAAAAATTAGTATATTCTTTTCGCTCTTCAAATCGGGCGATCTGAGAAAGTATATCCTGGGAGTGTCTTATCGATTAACAAAAGAATTAGAAGTATTACCTTCGTAATGCATCATAATTAAATCTACTCAAGAGACCTTTTCGAAATGAGGTGTCTGACGTGCTATTATTTAGTATGTTGTTGGAGGTGATTATGACCAGAATTCCGGTAGATAATGAGCCCCGTTCTGCAACGATCAAAATACTTCTCGTGGAGGATCTGGAAAGCGATGCCGAACTTGCGAAGCTCGAGATCTCGAGAGGGCTTGCAGACTGGTGCGATTCGCTGGAATTTCGGAACGTCGATAACAGGAGGGATTTTCTCGATGCGATCGAGGACTTCAAGCCGGACCTGATAATCTCCGATTACATGATGCCGCTTTTCAACGGCATGGAAGTAATAACACTTACCCTGGAACGAACTCCCGAGACACCGATAGTGATTCTTACGGGTTCTATGAATGAAGAGACTGCCGTAAATTGTATGAAGGCCGGTGCGGCAGACTACGTTATAAAAGAGCATATGACCAGGCTTCCCTTCGCAGTCAAAGAGGCGATCAATAGAAAGAAAGAAGCAGTGCTGAGGAGCGAAGCGGAAAGGGCTCTGGAAGAAAGTGAGAAGAAGTTCAGACTCATAGCGGAGAAGGCCAACGACCTTGTCTACAGGATTGAACTTTATCCGGAGCGGAGATTCTCGTACGTGAGTCCCTCTGCCACGAAGATAACCGGCTACACCCCTGAAGACCATTACTCGAATCCGAATCTTGGTTTCGAGCTGGTGCACCCGGACGATCGAGAAAAACTTGATGCTCTTACGCATCAAGTTGATGAAGCTCCAATTCTGTTGAGATGGATAAAGAAGAGCGGAGAGGTCATCTGGTGCGAGCAGATGAACGTACCTGTTTACGACGGCAACGGTCAACTTATCGCGATCGAAGGTATTGCCCGGGACGTAACAGAGCGTCAGAAAGCGAGTGAGGATCTGAAAGGCGCATTTTATTCAATAGTTAATGTTCTTTCCGACATGCTGAATCTTAAGGATCCATACACTCAGTTCCATGAGAAGAATGTGGCAAAGCTTTCCCTGAAAATAGGCAAGGCAATGGGCCTGGACGAGTTTACACTTGAATCCATTAGGGTCTCGGCAATGGTTCACGACATTGGAAAAATCATCGTCCCCACGGAGCTACTCTCTAAGCCCGGAATCTTGAGCAGTATTGAGTTCGAGATGATAAAGAGACACCCCGAAACGGCATACGAAATCCTTCATGAGGTGGACCTGCCCTGGCCGGTTGCGGAAATAGTGTATCAGCATCACGAGCGACTTGACGGTTCCGGTTATCCCAGGCATCTGAAGGATGGAGAGATCCTGCTGGAAGCTAAGATAATTATGGTAGCCGATGTCTTCGAGGCAATGAGCTCGCACAGGCCATACAGGGCTGCCTTGGGTTTCGAAGCGGCACTTGAAGAAATAAATAAGAATGCTGGAAAGCTTTACGACTCCGACGTCGTGAGAGTCTGCACATCAATAATCGAATCAGGTTTCAAATTCTGAGATTCTTTCCATAGGCGGGATATTCAATGCGCAACTTTGCTTCCTCCAAAACCTCTTGCATCGATTCATTCTTGAATCAAGTCGTCAGATCACGGCTCAGTCTTCTGTTCGGAGTAAAGGGCAATGTGCAAGAATCAATAGCGAAAAAATAGAAGCCGCCTCTAATGGGCGGCAAAGAATAGAAGGTGCTTTCGTGAAAATAAAAGGCGTTCAAATTATAATATCATTTGCCACCCCAAAAACCAATCCATTGTGGAAACCAGTTGATTAAAAGATCAATAAGAATTGATTATGCTATTCGCAATTCTCTCTCCTGATTTACCCTCCACCAGAATTAGAATAGGTTAGAGTATAATAGAATATGTTGGCTTTCATTGGAATAGGAGGGAAGAGAAATGGTAGAGATGGGTGGAACAAAATATTACGACACTAAAGAAGTTTCGGAGATTCTAGACTGCACTCCCTGGACGATTAGAAAATGGATCAACGACGGGACTCTTAAAGCCTCAAAGCTAGGCAAGCGATACTTCATTGACGAATGGACAATACAGAAGAAGCTCGACTGGAGAGAGAAATCCGGGGAAGGTTATTCATCCGGGCCAAACTCAACCGGGAGCAAAAGAAAGCGTATGGATGAAATGAGGAACTCCGGCTGGAAGACTGCGAAGTTTGAAGAGCTTCTCGAAGGAAAGTACGCGATCCTCGATGAAGATGGAATTCGAATCGGGACCCTCGTCAGGGAGCAAGAATAACATACGAGGGAAAAGTGCCGATCAGAACCGCCTGATTCGAAAATCCCTTTATCGCCCATGATCTGAAAAACCTGTGGAAACTAATCCAGGATCCCCTTTCCGTCCTTCATTCAAAAGGTTATCTCAGTACGGGAATCTTGCAGGAAGAGTTACGGTTGAGGGTGAACCTCTAGAGCAAATACCCGGTTGCGTATTTGGATTGGTTGTCGCGGAAGGAAAGTGTCATCTCACTGTGAAACCTATCAGTGAGCACCTGCAAGTCTGTGAACTGAAATTCGGACCAGAAAAGCCCCTAGTCTAGCCTTCCGGAAAAACAAGCAAGCACCAAGCGTAATAGAACAAAATTCAAATTCAATCAGCCCTACGCAAGGTTTACTTTACTGAGATCGTAGAAAATCCCCGGATCGTTCTTCGGTTCCAGAAGCGCCTAGTCGATTTCAAAGCTTACATAAGCAGATCATAGTTAACGTAGTGTAAAAAAGCGAGTCTGTCACGAAGAAACAAAGAAAATAGCAATTCTTTTGTAGGGGCGAACGGCTGTTCGCCCGAAAGAGACCCAATAACGTGATGCCACGCATTTCATTACAGGTTCTAATAGATGGCAGCGTCTGGTAATACTGAAGAACACAACAATCCGTCTGAACTTGCTTCAGCATCTCGATCCTAAGAGCCGCTTTGCGCTTAAAATCAAGGACCCGCTGAGCGCTGTGAAGAGCCGTCCTTGGTCCTTCGGACCATGAACCCGTCCTTCGAGAAGGACCGCTCTTTCCAAGAACAGTTCCTAAGGCTCTTGCCAGACCCTAGACCCCACAACCCTAGACCCGGCTCATACGCTCTCTTCTCGGAGAATGGTGGACCGTTGTTGGTAACATAAACGAATCTGGTGTAACGATATTTCCCGCACAAAGGGCTTTCGTAACTGGTTTTCTTGTCTTGTAATCGTTTTTCCTGCGGTGTAGGGTGTAGTAGGTGCATGGAGGTTCGTCCGTAATTATTTTTCTTGACTTGTGCTAAAATATAACAATAATTCTTGCATTGTAATCATTTTTCCGGAGGCAGCTATGACTGAAAACGATCAGGATAGATCGACTGAAAGACTCGCAGGGTATGCGGCGCTCATCGAGCGATATGACCTAGATGTTATTCTAAATTGGCACAGATCGCTGGTGACTACCAGCGGAATCCGCAGGATCGATTCGAGCGAGGGCATAGTCGAGGAGGTATATCCTCCCAAGTACTGGCCGGGGGATACACTGGGTGATCATCTTGAATTTGCGCTTAAATACGACGGGACGAATCTCGCGATACTCGCCAGCCTATTTCAGGTAGTTGCAGAGGAAGACTTTCTCCAATATGTCCGCTCCAGACCAACCGGCAAATATGCCAGGCGGTTGTGGTATCTTTACGAGTTTCTTACCGGGAAAATGCTTCCTCTCGATGACTTGAAGCAGGGTAACTACATTGATCTGCTTGAGCCGGATGAATATTACGCGCTCAACAGGGCCCGCCGGATTCGTCGTCAGCGGATCAACGACAATTTGCTGGGTGACCCAAGATTTAGTCCAACGGTTCGCCGCACTGAAACCCTTCGAAACTTTGAAGCAGCCAATCTTCCCAGGCGATGCCGAACGGTGGTGTCCAGTTATTCCCCGGAGTTACTGAGGAGGGCACTCGGTTATCTGTACACCAAGGAGACAAAATCCTCTTTTGAGATCGAACACATTAAGCCCACATCGACCAGAACCGAGCGATTTGTGGCTCTACTTCAGCTGGCCGAGCAGGAAGACTTTTGTGAAAAACCGCGCTTGATCGAACTTCAGAATCGCATTGTCGATCAACGATTTCGCGATTACGATTACCGGACGAGCCAGAACTATGTAGGAGAAACAATCGCCTGGCAGAGGGAAAGGATACATTTCATGTGTCCAAAGCCTGAGGATTTGGCTGACATGATGGAGGGTCTAATAACTGCCCATAAGCGCATGGACGCGAGCGATGTGTCGCCCGTAGTTCACGCCGCAGTTATCTCCTACGGGTTCGTTTTCTTGCATCCTTTCCAAGACGGCAATGGTCGAATCCACCGTTTTCTGATCCACAACATCCTTGCCCGCCGGGGCTTCACTCCCAAAGGCGTCATGTTTCCCATATCGGCATCGATGCTGAAGAACCCTGACGTCTATGACGCTTCTCTAGAAGCGTTCTCCAGGCATATTATGGCCCTGGTGGAATACTCGCTCGATGAAGAAGGACGCATGACCGTTCACAACGATACTGCCAAGTGGTACCGGTATATCGATATGACGCCCCAGGTGGAGGCACTCTTCAAATTCATCGATCAGACCATCGAGGTGGAACTCACCCAAGAATTGGCGTTTCTAGCCAATTACGATGAGACAAAGAAAGCGATCCAGGAGATCGTGGATATGCCCGACCGGTTGATAGACCTCTTCATTCGCTTCTGCCTGCAAAACAATGGCAGACTTTCGGCACAGAAACGCAAGAGTCACTTTGACTTTCTGTCGGACGAGGAAATCGCCCATATGGAGCAGGCGGTTCTTGCAGCCTACGGCGACAAGACCTCGAACGCTGATTGATGGCGCCCCTGCACAACTCCTGCCGATAGACGACACGCATGCCGGTCCTTAGACCTTCGTCACAAATCATGGACCAGTCCTTCGAGAAGAACGGTTCTTCGTTCCGACGCTACGCGTCCAGGTTATTCGTTAAGGGCCACGAGATAAAGAGAGAGCACGAGACGGAGGAGATGAGATCCCGTACAGGAGCACTACGGGATGACAATCTTAGTTGATTCTGTAGGGGCGAACGGCTGTTCGCCCGAAAGAGACTGAAGAACACAACAATCCGTCTGAACTTGATTCAGAATCTCGATCTAAGATCAGTTGCAAGTTCTCAGTTCCAAGTTGCAAGCATAAGAACCGCTGTGGGCTTAAGAGCGGAGAACCCGCTGAGCGCTAAATGATCCGCTTATTGGAAGACGCTGATGGCTGAGCGTTGTGAAGAGCAGACCTCGTTGTCTTTCCCAGATCATGGACCCGTCCTTGGATAAGATCGACACCTGGATCCCGAAATAAATTTGGGATGACAAAGTGAGGGAGATCAGAAAAGTCGCTACGGAAATGACAGCGCTTTGGTCCCCGAAAGTGTCACTTTTCGTCTGAACTCGTTTCAGCATCTCGCTTTTGACGATAAACTTGGAATTGAACTCAAGTAAACCATGGTGGTATAATATTTCTGCATTGGGGTGTCCCCGTGGGCGGAGCAGGAAATAGGCTCCGTTTTTTTCTTTTTGTGTATAAGAATTCCCTCACAGTGTTTTTGTCTTCGATTTCTCGTTCGGTGTGAAAAATGGAGTCTGACCCTGTTCTATTCGAAACCGAAATCCCAGGATAATTTCTGGATGACAGAGCAGCTCATAAAAAAGACTCTTTAAGAAATGCTCCCTGAACTGGAGTATTACTCCGTTTTTAATACGATCTAGATCCAGGCGAGCACTTTTCCCGGGGACATCATGAAGGGAGCTAGACACGCTTGGATATCGCTCATTGGAAGCACTTCGTCTGATATCTCAATCCCAAGCTTTTGTTTCATGAAGTCTCTTCTTGACTCAAAACGAGCGCTCGTATTCGGAAATTTCTTTCTTAACTCGTTTCTCAGTGACTCGTCTGCCAACACAAGACCATCTTCTACATGCACTCCAAAAAGCGGTGATCCAGGTGCAGAGATGATGTCACATTGAATTGCCATCCCCGAGTGCAGTATATCCCGAGATCCATCGTAGAATGGGGAATTTAGCCACTCATCGTTGTGAATTAGATGACCGGGGTTTAGACTTACTCCATTGTCAGGATTTTCCACGAACTCCTTTACGGTATTATAGACTGAGTTTCCATCAGTTCCAATTTTCAGAGATTCATACCATTTTGTCATCATCTTAAAATATGGAAAGTAAAGTTCTTGGAGAATGTTCGATGCAGAATATGGAAAGTGTTTCTCATCTTCCGCAGCGAGACCGGCTCTTGCAATATTTGCTCCCCATACTCCGTATCCGAAGTTTATATATTCACCCAAGTCTAGTTTTCTAAAGGGTGAGGGTGAACTCAATCCTAGAAGAGCGTTCTTCCCGAAGCCAACTGTTATATGGCATGATAATGGCGGAAACCCTGCGTAAGCAAGAAGCCCGGCTGCCTCGTATTCTGAGATCCCTTCTCTCAGACCAAGCAAAAGTCTACGGACCCCTGAGTAAACGATACAGGATGCACTCTCGAATGCGGCTATATCTTCCGCACTCAGAAAAGTCCTCAACCCCCTTTCCGGGTGCATAAATATATCCGTCTGATTAACAACATTCTCGTATCCTGCTAAAGATCTAACTACATCGGTTATGAAACTAGGAACATCTATCTTATATGACGGGGAATGAAATTCCTTCTCTTCAAAGTATTTCGTTCCAACAAGACCTATCTTCGAACCCTTTTTAATTCCAGTGTCTTTTAAGACAGATTCCAGTGAATCGCTTTTGTCTCTTGGCTGTCCCATCAAACTGAATGTCTGGAAGAGCACTATTTCAGCCGGAAGTTTAGCAATATCTTTATATCCAAGACCTTCGTTTCCAACAAGCAAATAAGGGGTTCCTCTTTTGGGGACTACGAGAATAGACTCTTCGAAACGCGGGTCGTAGCCAGTTAAATAGTGAAGATTTGCAAAATGCTCTCTGTCACCATAAATTACTAGAAAATCTAGCTTCCTCTCTTCCATGGCAATTCTCACAAGATTTAGCCTGTCCTGATACTTAAGCGCAGTGATTTCAACATAATTGTCGATGGTCTTATCCTCTGGTAGCTCTATTTCCACTATTCTTATTTTCTTCACTAATCTACCCCCATTCGGTTTTTGTTAATCAATCGAGTTTGATGCTAAGTGTTGGCATGAAATGACCGTTATGAGATATTCCTGCGTTACCATCTCTGTCGAGAGCGATTACCCCACACGGGAATCCCCGTCTTGAACATATATCTACGACTTTTGAACACGCTTCTTGAATGGGTGTACCATTCTCTACCATGTCTACTACTTTTCTGGTTACGCCTACTCTGATAATCCCTTCACCAATTCCTGTTGCTGAGGAACCTCCATAAAAGGTTGCAAAAGTCCCTGCACCAATAATCGCAGAATCACCCACTCTTCCAGGAAATGCTTTTGCAATTCCTCCCGTTGAAGTGCCTGCAACGATGTATCCTTTTGAATCTATAGCAACGGCCCCTACAGTGGAAAACAGCTTGTGTTCTTTGAGCCTTTCTGTATACTCCAAAATGAAATTCCTGAATTCTTCTGGAAGCTTAGTGATTTCTCTTTGATCAACATTTCCGTGCTGTTCTTCCGGACTAATTTCACGAAAACCCGAAATACGCGCAAATATCTCCGCGCCTTTACCACATAGAAGAAGATGTGGCATTTCCTCCATAACTTTTCTTGCTACACTAATAGGATGAGCGATATTCCTGATTCTTATCACTCCGCCTGCCGACTCATTGCTATCCATGATTGCAGCATCCATTTCAATCTCCCCAATCATGTTGCTGAAAGAGCCAATGACTCCTGCGTCAAAGTGAGGATTGTCCTCCAAGTTTTTTATCACGTGCTCAACAGCATCGAGAGCAGAGTCCATTTCCTTGAGAATCAGCAAACCTTCCTGAAACGCATCTCTTACCCCGGAAAGACGGGCTCTCTTTTCCTCATCAGGTAAGAACCCCTCATCACATCCTCCATGTACAACAAGCGCTTTCATTTTCTACTGTGACCTCCTGTGTTCTAGAAGAGACCTAATCTTCAGTTGAATTCGATTTTCTGGAGAAACCTCATTATTCTTTCGTTGTTTGAACTGAAAAAATCCTCAGTATTCTGATCAGCCAAGACTTTCCCATTCTCAAGAAACACCACCCTGTCAGCGACTCTTCTTGCAAAGGACACTTCATGAGTCACAACAAGCATGGTCGTACCTTCTCGCGCTATTCGCTCAATAACTTCCAGGACTTCGGATGTCATCTCCGGGTCCAAGGCAGAAGTTATTTCATCAAGAAGAAGGGCGCTTGGTTCCATGATCAAAGCCCTTGCTATAGCGACCCTTTGCTGCTGGCCACCTGAAAGTTGTGAAGGATAACTCTTTATCTTCTCGCTGAGTCCTACCATTTCAAGAAATCTCACTGCTTTCTCCTGCGCTTTCTTTTTCTCAATTCCCAGAACGTGGATGGGGCTCAGCGTAACATTTTCGAGGACGTTAAGATGAGGGAATAGATTGAACTGCTGAAAAACCATTGAACACTTCTCTCTTATCTCCCTAACATTCTTCTTTTCGTTTATGGATAATCCATCAACAACGATATCACCGCCATCTATTTTCTCAAGACCATTTATGCAACGTAAAAGTGTGCTCTTGCCTGCACCGCTTTGACCCATTATTACGGTGACTCCTTTATCAAAATCAATGCTTAATTTATTCAGTACATTTGTGCTACCGAATGATTTGCTGACATTGCGAACTTGAATCATGTGCTGCCTCCTCAACCTATCTTTCCATAGGACTTAACTCGGGATTCGGCGTATCTGGCGAATTTGGATATTGGAAAAGACAGAGCAAAATACAGGACTGCGACAATCGACCATATGAGAAATGGTCTGTACGTTCGGAGAGTAAGCATATATCCAACTCTTGTAAGATCAACGAAACCAATAAGAGAGACAAGAGAGGAAACCTGTAACTGATTGACGCAAAGCCCTACAAAGGAAGGAATGAATACTCGAATGGCTTGAGGAACAATTACAAGTCTGAATGTCTTCCAGTAATTCATCCCCAGCGAGTAGGCGGCTTCCCACTGCCCTTTTTCAACGGACCTGATGGATGCATCGACAATTACTGCAGCAAATGCGCTCGTATTTATTCCAAGAGTCCAGACAGCGGCCTGAAAAGCTGATGGGCTGAAATCGGTTACCATCGCAATGCCATAGTAAGCAAAGAAGAGTTGCGCAACCAGTGGCGAATTCCTTATCGGTTCTATGTACACTAACAGCAGTTTACTCAGAACGGGTATCTTCAGGCTTCTCAGTAATCCAATGAAAAACCCGACAACAAGACCTATTGCGATTGCCAGAAGGGTGACCGTAATTGTCATTCCCATCCCCTTCAAAAGAAGCAAAGCGTCATAACTAGTTAGTTTTGGAAATATATATTGTTCCACAATTCAACCCTCCGATTTGTGTCTTAGGAGATTCCCTTGCTTATGAATTTTCTGTCTACAAAATGAATGAGTCCGGAGAGAGAGAACGTCAATACACAATACAGAACTAGTATCGTCAAGTATATTTCAAATGGTCTGAAGGTATTTGAAGACAGAGTCATCGCATTACTCATCAGTTCGTTAGCTGTAATTGACACAGCAACGGAAGTTGTAAGTATCAAGTTAATAAAATTGCTTCCAAGCGGTTTGAACGTCACTCTTAATGCATTAGGAATGATTATCAGACGTACAATTTGAAACTTCGTGAATCCTAGTGATTCAGCTCCTTCAACTAATCCCTTATTTATTGAGATAATACCCGCTCTGATAATTTCACTGTTATAAGCCGCGTTGTTGATTCCTAAAGCAATAATAGCCGTTGTCACCGGCTCTGTTGAAATTCCCAACTCAGGCAGTCCGAAGTAGAAAAAGAACAACTGAACAAGAAATGGAGTGTTTCTGAAGAATTCGACATATGCTATCGCTATGCTTGAAAAGAGTTTATTCTTTGAGATCCTCATGAAAGCTACTACAAGGCCAATAAAGAAACCTATTATTAAAGAGAAAACCGAAATATAGAACGTCATCTTGAGCCCTTCGAGCAAGAAGTCAAGATTGTTGAAAATAACTCTGAAATGTAAGGTCAACAGTAGCCCTCCAATACAAATCAAATCTGCTCTCTTACATTAATCTGGGACTCAACTCCCGCAAATCCTTGAGGGAGTTGAGTCGCCAATAACAAATGCGAGATCTACCAGATGTAAGCGAGTTCTGCAGTCGGCAGAACACCCCACCACTTCTTGTATAGTTCTGCCTGCTGACCGGTGCTAATAAACTGCGAAACAAACATATCTATCCATCTCAAGAGATCAGGATTTCCTTTCTGTACACCAATACCTATAGGATCAGAAGTGTACAGTTTAGGCATCGCGGTGAATTCATCATACTGACCGGCCATGTAGTCAACTAATGTTCCATCTTCGATTGCTGCTTCAACTTTGTTCTGCCTTAGCAGAAGAATCGCGTTAGTAAACTCTTCAATGTAGACAAATTCGGTGTCTGGGGCCATCTTTTTTACAAGCGCTTCACCTGTCGTTCCTCTGCCAATTGCGACCTTTCTCCCATTGAAATCCTCTATGCTCTCGATATCGCTACCGGTTCTAACAAGGATTTTTATGCCGGTTCTAAGATAAGGCATTGAGAAATCTACCGACTTTGCCCTCTCGAGATTTGCTGTCATGTTGGCAATTACAAGGTCAATTTTGTCAGACATCAGCATAGGTATTCTTGTGGCACCTGTTACTTCAACTATTTCTAGTTCCACACCTAAAGCTTCTGCAATTAGAGTGGCAACATCGACATCATAGCCCATAGGCTCATTTTTCTCATTCCTGAAGCCTATTGGGGGTCCACCAAGCGCTATCCCAACAACAATTTTCCCCTCTTGTAGAATCTTGTCAAGTTTGTCCGCACCCATTATCGTACCTGCAAAAATCACGCTTAGAATCAACAATACAATCAATACTTTCTTCACAATTTTCCCCTCCTTGGATTTTTGGTGTTAGCAACTCGATCAAGACAGCAGATTATCGCCTCCTTTCAGTAATTCTCGCTATCTGGATGGCTCGCAACAGGATTCTCTTTTCACTAGCAAGGGCGGCAGAACAACATGCTTTTTCGAGTCAGGAGCGCTCCTCGCAGTGATTCTCCTTAGTATTTCATTCGCGGCCATACGACCAAGCTTTTCTAGAGGCTGACTTACTGAGGTTAGCTTTGGCCTCACTACCCTTGACATTTCTGTGTCGTCATATCCAATCAAAGAGATGTCTCTCGGAATAGTAAGCCCAGCTTCTTCAACTGCCTCCATAGCGCCAATTGCCATGTGATCATTCGCACAAAAAACAGCTGTTGGTGGTTCAGGAAGGTTCAGAAGAGTTTTCATTCCTTCCCTACCTGATTCAATATTCCAGTCACCCTCGACAACGTAATCTTCTCGGAACATAACTCCGATTTCTTTCAAAGAAGCAACATAACCATTGAATCTATCTACCGCATTATATGCGTGAAAGGGCCCGCCAATGTGGGCGATTTTTCTGTGACCAAGTGTGGCCAGATAATTCACAACATCATTTGCTCCCTTGTAATTGTCTATTTCAAAAGAACTAAGTGTATCACTCAGCTTCTTGTTGATCGTAATTATTGGCAAGAAGGCGTCGAGACTTTCGAGAAAAGAGTAGTCTGATTCATCAATTATTAGTATCAGCAGTCCGTCAGCGCTACTGCTCTGAGCATGGCTAATAATGTTGTTTTCTCTCTTCTTGCCGTCCAGATCAATGAATTCAAAAGAGAACTGATAATGCTTTTCAGACAGAGTTAAACTAACTCCCTTAAATATCGGATTGTAGAAGAGCCAGCTAGAAGGTATTAACCAACCAGAGTATTCTGTAGCTTTCCCCATCATAAACAGGGACACTGTTTCACTAGTTCTTTTTGAGAGTCTCCTGGCGAAAGAATTCGGAGTGTAGTTGTGTTCTGCAGCCAGCTTGGTAATGAGTTCTACAGTCTTGGCGGCAACCTTCGGATTGCCGTTAAGCGCCAAAGAGACTGTTGCCTTTGAAACATTTGCTTCCCTTGCTAAATCTTCCAGTCTGGTTTTTATCACTCTCTTTGCTTTCTCTTCCAAGGAATACTCCTTTCAGAGGTATTTTAAACCGGTTTAAATTTCGCGATTAACAAGATTGGATCTTGATATGGTTCGGGATTCTTTTAGACAGTAACCTCGGTTTCACTAATAGCCAAACATTCAACCATTGATTTTAACCGGTTTAAATACTCTTCAAAACACACGTACCATTCGTAATTGCAATTATTATTGAGAGTCGAAGTAACAACTAGGAGAGGCGACATCTATTTCAAACCCATTTTAAGATGATAACAGTTACAAACTCAATCACCAAAGCTAAAGAACCACCCTCTTCTTTGGGCTCACGTGATAGGGCATAACTATTGACAATTATTCGTGTTTTTTGCCTGATTTGACCTTCACTTGTTTGAGGAATTACATTAGTGATTACTCAAGAGTCTAGGCTTGCATAATCAAATTTGAAATAACGTTTCTAGTCTGCTAACGCATGCGGAGTCTTAGAAAAAAATGTAGAAAAACTGAGATGGACTGAATGAAACTGAGCTGCAATGTAAAAACCTCTACATTCCTTCATCTGAACTTGTTCCAGAATCTCGTTTCTAGGAACTGCTGTGCGCTAAAAAACGGAAAACCCGCTGATCGCTGTAATGGTCGTTATCCTTTGACCGTTCAAGAGCAAGGACCCGTTCGCCGAAAAGAGCAGCCGAGAAAGTGCGTTGTCGAGACGTTTACTGCACTCACGAGAAGGCGAGTCTGGCCAGGCGAAGCCTGACTGACCTGCGTTAGCAGACTGGCTCTTGGATGCTTACAACAACTCTTTGTGAAGGGCTGTCATCCCGTAATGTTCCTATACGGGATCTCACTCTTGCTAGGCTCTAGACCCCAGACCCCAGACTCCAGAGCCCTCTTAATTTCATCATCTGAACTCGTTTCAGCATCTCGCTTTTGACGATATACTTAGAATTGAACTCAAGTAAACCATGGTGGTATAATATTTCTGCATGGGGGTGTCCCCGTGGGCGGAGCAGGAAATAGGCTCCGTTTTTGTTTTCTTCTTTTATCAAGACAACCACATACATTCTAATCAATGAGCTCTACAGTTTGAGAGTAAGGCCAAATTCCATCAGCAAAACGCCTCTTTTAGAACGTTTGGAATCAAAGCCCTGCAATTGATACAATGCCATTTTTGTTTTTTGCAATCTTATTTCTCAAGATTAGACTATTGCCTTTGTTACACTGAATTCAAGATGGTAAAGACAGAATCCCCATCTATTCCAGAAATCCACTCTGCTAAAGTCTTAATCCAACAACACTATATTGACGACATTAGTAATTTGAAGTAACGGTGATATGATCTAATTTGAAAGGTATAAACAAATACTTTCTTAACGGGTGGTTTGGGATTTCAATGAAACTGGGGGGTGTTAGTCTTGCGCAAAGGGATTAAGACACTTTTTGGACTACTTATCGTTGTTAGTATCATACTATCAGGATGCATAGTTACTTCTCCTGTAAACCTCGGGCAATGGGTTCTGAAGGATTACTGGCAGCATTATATTCTTTCGGAGCATTATTACACTTATTCCTATTCGCTCTACCCAGGTTACTACTGCGATAATGTCAAGATCGTTGTCAGTTGCTCTAAAGCTCCCAGTTATGGTTTTGAAGTATAGATAATGACTCAGACTCAGTTCAATAACTTCGTTAATTCGAATGTGGTGAGTGTTGCTGACCACTTCACAGTCTATACAGGCAATTACACATTCTATTCCAGTGCAATGTCACCAGGAGGAACTTACCGGATCGTGATTGACAATACTGATTATGGATGGGTAGATACTAATTGGGATGGTTATGACGACTAGTGCAGATTTGATGCAAACATCTATTTCCACATCAACTGAAATGCTTTGATTTCCAGGCGTTTAATCCTGAAAATCCCGTCTAATTACCTAACCCTCCAAAACATGGCACAGAAGAGCCGGGAAGTTCTAAGGCACAAGGAGGTTCAAAATGAAAAAAGCTCTTTCGGTAGTACTTTTAGTAACTCTTCTAACGGGAAGTATGCTGGCAGGCTTTACTATGTACGATGCAATGGCTCTAGGAAATTATCACGGATCCAAAGATGCAGATAATGCCGGCTTCTTTGGAGCTGTGATACTGGGTACACTGTCCGCCATATTTGTGAACACTGGTTCAAAATCCCTCCCGGCAAACAGGGTCGCTTACATCAACAGCCTCACAGATGATCCAGAGGCAATCGCTGCATACGAGGAAGCTTATTCGTTTGCCTATTCTAATCGAATAGCAGGTAATACCTGGAGAGGATATGTAATTACCTCAGTTATTAGCTCTGTAATTGCAGTTATTACTCTGTTAATGGGAGCGTCAACCTAACAAGAGGAAAGTGCAAAGAAGCATATCGCTTAATTCTGCTTCTGCCTCGGAAAAGTGAGAACCGACGGTTTCCTATTGGAGGGGCAGGACCTATTCAACAATCCATTCTGTAATCACATCACGCAGAGTCCTATGAAATAGCAATTTTGGCGAACGTTGTTTATTTTAAGTACTCTGCAGCTCTTTATTAGAGAACGGGCGTTTTTTCTTGAGAATTGGAGTCAGATTCTCTACGGGCTCTCGAGGCCTTCTCGAATGTAATCGCTTTTTCTCTTAAACTCAACTTTGACAGCATGAAATCT
>NZ_DIXC01000088.1 GCF_002435945.1 Mesotoga sp. UBA6090 | reverse complement strand
TTTTGCTGTCAAAGTTGAGTAAGAAGATTTGCAAGAAAGAGGAGAAAAGCTTCTATTCTTCTTAGCGTTACTCAGCAGATAAGGAATATACATCAAAACAAAAGAGAGAGGAATGCCCGAACGCCACTCCTCTCCTGAANNCTCCTGAAAAGTAGTCCACTTACTACGTCAGCTTTAGCGACCCAGCTCCGATTTTCTCTTTGGTTTCTTTATTGAATAGAAGGTAGTTACTGGCGAAGAAAGAGATCTCCATAACAGAATCAACCACGAAATCTACTCTTCCGAAAACTACTATTGAGAACATGGTGTTCTTGATCTTTGCTCTCACAACCGTCTCCATTCCAGAAGGGAGCGTGGAGTAGATCGTACAGGTATTCTCTCCAGAACCCGGTTTCAGCTCGATGTCTTCCGGCCTTAATCCAATTATTACTTCATCTCCGCTCTTGACTTCATCGTCTTTCTTCATAAGAAGCATCTCCAGGCTCAGTTCTGCCGTTCTTAGAACAGTCGTCTCTCCTTCAACTCTATCTACTTTCGCATCAATCAAATTCATCGATGGATTACCGATGAAGTCTCCAACGAAGACATTTGCAGGCTGATCGTATATCACGAGAGGAGGCGCATACTGCTGGAGAACCCCCTCTTCAAGGAGACAGACCTTGGTTGCCAGTGTCATCGCTTCCAGCTGATCGTGGGTAACGTATACGACCGTCGATTCTATTTCCCTGTGAAGTCGTTTCAGTTCGGCTCGCATTTCCATCCTCAACTTTGCGTCAAGGTTAGAAAGCGGTTCGTCCATCAGAAGCACCTTAGGATTTGGAGCGAGGGTTCTGGCAATGGCAACTCTCTGCTGCTGACCACCTGAAAGCTCTGAAGGATATCTGTCAAGCAGATCGCTTATTTTGACGAGATCGCCCATCTCCTTCACTCGCTTTCTAATTTCCTCTTTGCTCCACTTCATGTTTTCCAGACCGAAGGCTATGTTCTGGTAGACAGTCATATGCGGCCACAATGCGTAATTCTGGAAGAGGAGACCCACGTCCCTCTTGTCAGGTGAGAGATTCAACTGCTTCTCGCTTGAAAAGACCACCTTCCCACCGATGCTGATCTCACCAACTGTTGGAGTCTCAAGCCCGGATATCATTCGAAGCGTCGTGGTTTTACCACATCCGGAGGGACCAAGAAGTGTCACAAAGTCGCGGTCCTCAATTGTAAGATCTAAATTGTCAACCGCGATGACACTTCCGAAAGTCTTTGTCAGATTCTTCAGTATAATCTCAGGCATCAGGTCAACCTCCTATCCCTTTATCCAGACTTGCGCCAGTCACTTTATTGATGATGAAATTGAATATCAGAACTATACCGATTATCAGAAGCACAATTGCATTGGCGTATTGATTCCAGCCCTTCTCGTTATACTTGAAAAGCATTGTAGTCAAGATACTGGTCGCCGGTGTTACAAGCAGTATGTAAAGAGCAAGCTCTCTCATGCTAGAGATGAAGGGCAGAAGATATCCGGATATTACAGTTGGCTTCTGAATCGGTATGATTATCTTTACCATCCTTTTCCACCATCTGACTCCCAAGATTATTGCGGCCTCTTCAATTTCCTTGCCGAGCTGTAGAATTGCATTAATCCCCGCTCTGGATGCGAAGGGTAAATACTTCACCGAACCGACAAGAGCTAGAATTGCAAAAGTGCCGTAAAGAGGCGGTATAAACCCTCGTTGAACGGAGAACATCGATAGATATATAGCACCAAATGCCATACTAGGAATCAAATATGGGAAGAAGGCCAGCCTGTCAACCATATTGGAACCGAACTTTCCTCTGGTTTTGGCGACGGAGTACCCAATGAGAATCCCTATGGTACCAGCAATTAACGCCACTACAAGTGACAGCGAGAAACTGTTGAACAACCCCTGATAAACATACTTGTTCTTCAGAATACCAGGTTCTCCGTTTGCGATATCTGGACTACCCTCTCCAGTCCAGAAAATCGTTGAGAGATTGCTTAAGGAATAATTCCCTGGCTCTACAAAGAAAGACTGCGCCGCAAAGGTCAACAACGGAATTACCGCTACGGCAACCAGGATAACCAACATGATTGCCGAAACAGGAGTACGAAGCTTTCTCAAATTCACTAGCGAAATGTTTCCGCTCTTTCCGGTTACCGTTGTAAATCCCTTTCTCTTGCCAATGATTATCTGGTTGATTGTCAGAATTGCCACCCCAACAACTATCATGAAGGAAGCGATGGTATATCCGGCACCGGGGTTAACTCCATTGATTGTTCTGTATAACTGTGTTGTGAGCACCTGATACCTCACCGGACCTCCCAAGAATGATGGCACTGCAAAGGCACTCATGGCACTGGAAAATACAAGCAAGAATGTCGAAAGGATGGCAGGCATAACTATGGGCACAGTTATCTTGAGGATTATGCGTAAACGTGATGTCTTTAAAATAACAGCAGCTTCTTCGAGGTTTGCATCCATGTTTCTCAAAATTCCTCCGATCAAGATGAAGGCGAATGGCGCGTAGTGCATACCCAGTACGAGAACGATCGGAACAAATCCATACGCAAACCAGTCTGCAGTCTCAATACTCGTTAGGGCCGTGAATATGCCCGGTACGCCACCAATGCTCTTGTTCTTGAAGAAGTTCAGCCAGGCCATAGCCAGTGTCCAGGAGGGCATAATATATGGGAATAGCATCATGGTCGATATGGATTTCTTAAACCTCAAATTGGTTCTGGTAACCATCCAGGCGAAAAACCCACCGACTATGAGTGCAAAGGCGCAGGTAGCTGCTGCTACCAATAATGTATTAGTCAGAGGTTTGTAAAACAAGTTGTCGCTTGCCGCACTGTTGAAGACATACTCCCAGTGGTAGGTCGTGAAGTCTCCAACACTGGAACCTCTCACCCTTCTGACTTCTGCAGAATGGACTGTCAACGTGTCTACACCGATGTAGAAGAGAGGCACAATTGTCAGATAAACGAGTACAATCAGAAGGACTAGCAAAATTGCATGTTCGGGTTTTGAGAAATATGCGAGTAACCTGTTTAAGAGTTTCTTCATAGCAACCACCTTTGAGAGGACTAAGGCTCCCCCAAAAGGGGGAGCCCAGCAACTGTGATCAATATGCGTACATATTCCAGAAATCTTCTACATCCAGCCTGTTGTTGAAAAGGAATTCGGGATCTTCACCTATCAATAACTTCTCCCACACATCGAACGCATTGTCGCCAGGATATGGAAGGATATTCGGATTCGACGAGTAAGTTCCCTCAGAGCCAGCCCAAGGAGCAAAACCTTCTTCTGTCAATAGATACTCAATGAAGAGCTTTGCCGCATTGGGATGTACGGCGTTGCTTGTCAGCATCATATAACTGGGGTAGTAAAACCCTGCGAAGGGTTCCATACCCATTATCGGTAGAAGGGCGAGATTCTTGGTCACTCTGTATCGCACCTTCGAATAAGTACAAAGTCCTACCTTATCGATGCCTTCTCCCCTAATTCCGAGAGATTCGGCCATCGTCGTGTCGCTGTTGATAAAGACCAATCCGTTTTCCAGAACGCCCTTCATCCACTCGTAGCCGGCATTCTCAGTCGTAAGCTGAATTGATTCACCGAAGTATCTCTCATAAGCCAATTCAAGATCTTTGACTACTTCTGGGGTGGTTAGCATAGTTAGGAAGTTCATGTTGACTCCTTCCTTGAAAGGATCCTTGAAGAAGAATCTTCCCTCAAATGCAGGATCGGCAAGTGCCCAAACATTTGCAACGGGTGGATAAGTGAATGTCTCGGAATTGTACAAAAACACCTTCGTGATAACAGACAACACGAGAGGATTCTGCATAGATTCTGGAATAATATCCTTCATGTCTTCTGGAACGTAGTTGATCAAGTATCCAGGTTCGATTAGCTCTCCGAATACTCTCCCGCCATCCTGAGCTATTACGAAATCTGCTCCGACGATGCCGCTTCCCACCTCTCTAGAGACCTTTTCGATCATCTCAAAGTCCTNNTCCTTCAAGTTATAGGCTTCTACGGCAATTCCATACTTTGCTGTAAAGGCTTCGGCCGCGTTTGATATTCTGCTGGTTATAGAATATACAACGACCTTCCCTTCCTTCTTTGCAGCCTCAAGCAGTTCCGGAGAAACTGCAAGGATAGAAATTCCTAACGCGATAAATAGGACGAGCAAGAACGACCTTAATCTCATAAAACACCTCCAAAATTGAAAAAACATGTGTCACAAATTCTCTTTGTGCACCTTCTGCTC
>NZ_DIXC01000087.1 GCF_002435945.1 Mesotoga sp. UBA6090 | reverse complement strand
TTATGAAGGGAGCTCAACCGACAGAGACTGCTAGATCGATTCTTGCGAAATTCGGAGTGATGAAGAAGGTTCACGAACTCAAATACGTCAAGGAAGCCGGAGAGAAAGCAGAGTAATGAGGGAAGTACTTGAACTCATTCTGAAGGGAATAGTTAGAGAACCCGATCAGATAACCGTTTCAGAGGCTGTCGATGAAAATGGGAACACGGTCTTCGAAATTGGTGCCTCAGAAGAAGATGTTGGCCAGATTATTGGAAAGGATGGGAGGACAATCAAGTCAATCAACGTACTTCTCAACGCTCTTGCCGGCTCATCAAAGGAAAGTTTCATTCTAAAGGTGGTCAGATGAGCGATTTGAAAGACGATATTCTGGAAGACATGATTCCTATCGGGCGGATAGTAAAGCCTCACGGTCTTCACGGCGAAATGAAGGTGAAAGTTTCCCTTGAAGATGAAGATGCCTTCAGGGACGTTGGGAAGGTTCTTCTCTACAACGAGAAAACGAGCTCACATTTCACAGCTTCGATCGACAGAGCCCGTAGAGCAACAAAAGGATGGATTCTGCATTTCGAGGGCATCAATTCGATGGCTCAGGCAGAAAGGTTTGCTGGCTTTCATCTCTACATCGAAGTCCAGATCTTGCCAGAACTGAGAGAAGGAGAGTATTATTACTTTCAGGTTCTTGGTTGCAAAGTTTTTGATGAGAATAGGGGCTTCATTGGTATCGTAGACGATATCATTGAAACTGGTTCGAATGATGTAATGGTTGTTGTTCACACCGAGAAAGACTTTTCGATCCGAGAAGAACTAATTCCTATGATAAGAGACTGTATTATCGAGCTAAACTTTGATGATAAGACGATTATTGCGAGGTCTTTGGAATTTGAAGAGGTTAAGCCTGAATGAGGATAGATGTTTTGACTATATTCCCGAGGCTTTTCGAAACGATTTTTAGCTGGGGTGTAATTTCTAGAGCGATAGAGAATGAGATAATCGTTTTTGAAGCCGTAGATATTCGAGATTTCACAAATGATCGGCACAGGACTACCGACGACTATCCATTCGGCGGAGGAAGCGGTCTGGTTATGAAGGCCGAGCCGATTCTAAGGGCAGTTGCGAGTCGTTTTACAGAAGGTAGCAGGCCATACACAATCTACCCTTCTCCTCAAGGAAAGGTCTTTGACAACAAGAAGGCTCTTGAACTCAGCAAACTCAATCATATTACCTTCATCTGTGGCCGTTACGAAGGGATCGATGAAAGGGTCATGAAAGTAGTCGATGAAGAACTCTCGGTTGGCGACTTCGTGCTTAGTGGTGGGGAAGTCCCCGCCTTACTTATGATAGAAGCTATTTCGAGATTCATACCAGGTGTAGTTGGAGACATGGAATCAGTAATTAATGATTCTTTTTTCTCTGAACTCCTTGATCACCCGCATTACACAAGGCCTAGAGAAGTGAACGGCATGAAAGTGCCCGAGGTGTTTCTCAGTGGTAATCACGAGATGATTGAGATTCAAAGAAGAATGGAGAGTTTAAGGAGGACAATCGAAAGAAGGCCGGATATCTTTCTGAAGCATGAGTTTGATCTCTCTGATAAGAAGGCCTTACTAATGCTCTTCAAGGAGCTGAAAAAGGATGTTGAATAACATATATCTTGCTTTGATTCACTACCCGGTTTTGGGAAGGCACGGTAATATCGTTTCGAGCGCCGTTACAAATCTCGATGTTCACGATATCGCCCGCACTTGCAGAACCTACAATCTGAAGGGTTATTTCGTGGTAAGCAATCTTCCTGCACAGCGGGAAATCGTCGATAACGTCCTCAATTACTGGCTTGAGGAGTTTGGAAAAGAGTACAATCCAAGCAGAAGTGAAGCGCTGACGGTTGTCAAGAGGGCATCGTACATTGAAGATGTTCTTGAAGATATACAAGAGATAGAAGGGCAGAGACCTGATCTTGTTTTCACCTCTGCCAAAAGGGGAAGAGACAGATTCAGTTACGGAGCCATGAGAGACATTATTGCCAGGAGCGAGAAGCCACATCTTCTTCTTTTCGGAACGAGCTGGGGCTTACCCGGTGAAATTGAGAAGATTTGCGACTATGCTCTTGAACCGCTTAGAGCGAATTCAGATTTCAACCACCTCTCTGTGAGAGCAGCAGTTGCAATAGTTTTAGATAGATTAATTCATGAAGATACAATAGATGTTAGGAGGGATTAAGATGGATCAGTACATAAGATCTCTGGAAAACGAGCATTTGAGGGACGACCTGCCAAAGATGGGTCCGGGCGATACGGTAAGGGTAAGCGTTAGGATCAAAGAGGGTAACAAAGAAAGGATACAGGCCTTTGAGGGTATTGTTATGGGAATCAGAGGCAGTGGAACCGGAAAGTCTTTTACCGTTAGGAGAGTTGGAGCGGCAGGTATTGGAGTTGAAAGAATATTTCCGTTCACAAGCCCGTCTCTCGAGAAGATAGAAGTTCTCAGAAGGGGAAAGGTTAGAAGAGCGAAGATCTACTACATTAGGGACGTGAAGGGTAAGGTAAAGATAAAAGAGAAAAGGGACTGAGGCTAAGTGTCAGCAAAAAAGTCGGAAAAGGCTTCTAACAAAAAGGAATCGCGCTTTCTCCACGAAGTTAAGGAGTGGGGGAAGGCGATTCTTTATGCTGTTGTCTTTGGTACGATAATTCGTTTGTTTGTTTTTGAGACAATGCTGGTTCCGACAGGTTCAATGATACCCACCATAAATCCTCCTGCTCGACTATTCGTGGAAAAAATCACCTACGAATATAGAGATCCGGATTATGGAGATATCGTCGTGTTCTGGACACCTTATGTAGATATCGAGTCTCAGAAGTACCTGCGGAGTTTTGATAAATTCATGGACCTATTTTCCCCTGCCGAGTACAGGGGTCATGTGAAGTATGTTAAGCGGTTGGTCGGGAAACCGGGTGATATCCTGGAACTTAGAAAAGCTCCAGATTACACTTCCGCGAATCCTGTCTATCAGCTTTACATCAACGGAGATGTCCCTCCTGCGCTGGAAGAAAGGCGGTATGTAAGGGAAGGAATATTCTACGATCCGATGTTCTACTTCGGATTGGCTCATCCCGACGATCCCTCAGTCAGGTTTTCGCCGTACTACAGGCTTTACCAGGCATACAAGGGGTTAATCGAATACACCGAGTACTATGATAAAGTACTGGGACCTCTTGGAATGGAAGAGTATATTAGTCAGGATCCAGCAACCGGAGAAGTCAAAGTTACGGTTCCAGAAGGTTTCAGATTCATGATGGGAGATAACTCTGCCAATAGCTTCGACAGCAGGTATTTTGGATTTGTTCCTGAGGAGGCAATAATCGGTAGTCCAATGCTGACAATATGGCCTTTTTCCGATTTCGGTCCGCTAAAGAAATAACCGGGGAAGCCCCCGGCTTTGGCGGAGGCGGTGGGACTCGAACCCACAAGGGGCGTCAACCCCACCGATTTTCAAGACCGGCTCCTTAGCCAATTAGGATACGCCTCCACTTAGCTGATTATACCTCTTTGATACTTCAGATTCAAGGGGTGTTAGATCTTGAGAGACGTTCAGAATGATAAGGACAAGAGGAACATAAAGATCAATATGGTTGGGATAAAGTCAATCGAGTATCCCATAGTTGTTTTGGACAGGAAATTCGGGACACAGCAGACAGTTGGGAAGTTCGACCTTTTTGTTGACCTGCCAAAGGATTTTCGGGGTACTCACATGTCTAGATTTGTGGAAGTTCTGGAAAGGCACCACAGAAAAATCACCCCGAGGAATATGGAGTCGATTCTTGATGACATGAAAGAATCACTTAAAGCGGATGTTGCACACATTAAGGTTGAGTTTCCGTATTTCATCAGGAAGAATGCTCCGGTAAGTGGCAGTGAGAGTTTCAGTTCATTCGGATGCTCTTTCAATACTATGAAGAATGGGGCATTTGATTTCATTCTTGGAGTGAAGGTTCCCGTTATGACCGTCTGCCCCTGTTCAAAGGAAATAAGTGACAGAGGAGCTCACAATCAAAGGGCAGAAGTCTTTGTCTCCGTCAGAATGAATTCTCTTGTATGGATTGAAGAAATAATCGAGTTCGTCGAGAAGTCTTCGAGCGCTCCAATCTATTCTCTTCTAAAAAGGGAAGACGAGAAATATATTACCGAACACTCTTACGATAACCCGCGGTTTGTAGAGGATCTTTCCCGAGAGGTCGTTCTCTTTCTTCAAGAGGATGATCGTATCGACTGGTACAGGGTTGAAGTGATCAGTCAGGAGTCAATTCACAACCATGAGGCATACGCTTGCATCGAAAAGGAATGAGGCATAATGTTCTCATTTGAATCGTTTGAACCGTCTCTTCTCTCGAAATGCAGGAGGCTTATAGAGCTAATGATTTCTTCTCCCCATAATCTTACATCTGTGAGGATATTCGAAAGGGCAGTGACAGTGCACCTCGAAGATGTTCTGATCCCATTTACTAACGCTATGTTGATGGGCAGTTGTGTGGATATAGGAAGTGGCGGCGGGATTCCCGGTCTAGTGCTGGCAGCGGTTTTCCCCAAATCAAGTTGGCTGCTTCTGGATTCGATTGGAAAGAAGACTCAAGAGATCGAAAGATTTGCTCGAGAGATGGAACTAAGTAATGTTACGGTGAAGACGGCCAGAGCGGAAGAATTTGCTCTCGAGGAAAGAGCGAGTTTCGATTCGGCCTTTCTCAGAGCAGTAGCAAGATGTGATGTTTCCATGGAGCTCGCGGCTCCGCTGGTGAAGATTGGAGGCAGCATTTTTCTCTACAAAGGTCCTGGTTGGAATGAGGAGAGAAGATTCGCAAGTGTTGCAGAAGAGAGGCTTGGACTTAGACTATCGCAAGAGAAGGAGTATTGCCTTTCAGACGGATCTGCTCGGTTCTTGGTAGTCTACGAGAAGGAAGTTGAAACACCGCGAGAATTTCCAAGGAGAGTTGGAATGGCCTCAAAGTCCCCACTCGGAGGTTCAAAGTGACGGAAAATGCTGGGAAGCTCTGGATTGTCGGAACTCCAATTGGCAATCTGGATGACATGACAGTGAGAGGCAGGAAGATACTGGGAATTGCAGATGTGATCCTCGCAGAAGATACAAGGAGGATGAGGGCATTACTCTCTGCTCTTGGAATATCCAAGAAAGAGGTCGTCTCTCTGAACATGCATAACCAGGAGGAAAGAGTGCCGTTCGTGATTGAGCGTTTAAAAGGGGGAGCGCAAATCGCTCTTTCTAGTGATGCTGGAATGCCCGTGATTTCGGATCCAGGAGCCCGAATTATTAGGGTTTGTCGCGAGCGAGGATTCGAAGTCGACATCGCCCCTGGTCCCAGCGCCGTTTCATCTGCGCTTGCGATCAGTGGCTTTCCGGGAAGTCACTTCACTTTTCTTGGCTTCCTTCCGAGAGGAAAGAATCGCAGAAGAATCTTCAGAAAGATTGCACAAGGGCTTTATTCGGATAGTGTTATAGTCTTTTTCGAGTCCCCATTCAGACTGACCGAGACCTTGCGTGATCTCCTTGAAATAGTTGGCGATCGAGAGGTCTTCGTTGGAAGAGAGATGACTAAACTTTTCCAGGAATCATTCTTTGGGAAAGTTTCTGATTCGATTGATAGATTTGGAGCTTGTGAGGTAAAGGGTGAGATAACGGTCGTTCTTTCGGGAAGGGTGGGTCAAGATGCTTGAGATGATGAGGAATTTCTTCTGTCTAACTCCCGCCATCGCTGTGACAATACTCTCCCATGAGTATGCTCGTTTTATTACCGCAAGGAAATTCGAAGCAATAAAACCAGAATGGGGAGAACCGGGATTCATTAGGAGAATAGATCCTGTCGGCCTTCTGATGTATTACTTTTTCAAGTTTGGTTGGTCGAGGCCGTTTCCCGTAAACTACTGGAAATTGAGAAGAGCCGGGTATTTCAGAGCGATACTGACTTCCATCTCAGGATCTATTGCTAATTTCTCGTTAGGTCTTATTGTTGGTCTGCTCTTCTATCTTTCCGGTCTTTACCAGTACTCAACTTTCTTGCCGGATAGTGTCAGTTCATTTCCTGCCAGTTACATCGCGGATGTTGTTTACTGGACAATGGTGATCAATCTTAACACTGCTTTGTTCAATCTAATTCCAATACCACCGCTAGATGGAGCGAATATAGTTACTGTGCTCGTTCCCGAAAGCCAGGTCAATTGGCTGGTTAAGTATGAGCTCTACGGAATACTGACTCTTCTTGTTCTGTCTCTCATGGGTATAATCCAGTTGATAATGTGGCCAATAACACAATTTATACAGCTTCTTGCGAGGTTGATCGCCTAATCTGTTTCATTTCGAAGTCTGAAATCGATCATCTCGACGACCTCGGCGAGAGCCTCTTTCAGATCGCCTTCATAATTGAGAGTGAAGCCTGAAGCCTTTTGATGTCCTCCGCCTCCGAACGCGACCGCGATTTCGCTTACATCGAAATATCTCTTAGATCTCATAGAGACATGGGCCTGGCCGTTACCGGCTTCTGAAGCAAAGAGGGCAACTTCAACGCTTTCAATAGATCTCAACTCACCAACAAATCCCGTGAAATCGTCTTCGGTGAGAGAATGCCTCTCAAAATCCTTCATAGTGAGATAAGAATAGGCGAACCTGTTCTCTGAAATCAATTTGATGTTATCGATTGCGTCTCTCTCTAAGAACAGTTCTTCGATCTTTCTGGTCTCCAGAATCGTTGTTGCAACAAAGGCGGGATCGGCACCCAACTTTACGAGTTCAGCCGCAGCCTCAAAGACCGAGCTATCCACGTTAGAATATCTGAAAAATCCTGTATCCGTTGCTATCCCAAGGTAGTTCATCAGGGCAAGATCGCTGTCATATTCAACATCCATAAGTTTGAGGAGGTCGAGAACCATCTGGGCAGCCGACGAATATGAAGCATCTACCCAGCATTCATTTGCGAAGTAAGTGTTTGTGGCATGATGATCGATCACTATTGAGGTGACGCCCTTTCTCAGAAACTCTTCAAACTTACCGATTCTGTCGGGGGAAGATGCGTCAACAACAATAATCAAGTCTGGCTCGGAGATTTCCTCGCTATATTCTCTTATTCTTTCCACCCAAGGAAAGGAGCTGAAGCTCGATGGGATCCTCCAGTCGATTGCCGGCGTCGCTCTCTTGCCGAATTTTTCCAGACCCATCGAAAGAGATACAACGGAAGAAATGCAGTCTCCGTCGGGCATTATATGGCCTACGACAAGTATATTATTGGCTTCCTGAATGCATGAAAGGACACTGTTCACTTTTCTTATCATGATTTGTTCACCTTTATTGATTCGATTGCTTGCCGCACAATAGAAGTGAATCTGGGTCTGATTCTGTTGGCTGTTTTCACAACATCGGCGTGAGTCAATTTTTCTTTAAGAATTCCCGAGGCCATGTTGGTCACGCAAGAAAGAACAAGAAGCTTCATTCCACAGTGCTTGGCTGCAATTACTTCCGGAACGGTCGACATTCCGACGAGATCGGCCCCGAAGGATTCAAATGCCTTAATTTCTGAGGGAGTCTCGTAACTTGGACCTAGAGCCCAACAGTACGTTCCTTCCTTCAAGTCAATCCCCTCATTGTCAAGTCTGACTCTTAATTCATTCAACCAGTTTCTGTCGACGATCTCAGACATATCGGGAAATCTTACTCCGTAACGCTCGTCATTCTGACCCCTCAGGGGGTTTCGAAAGCCGAAGTTAATGATGTCGGTCACAGCTACGATATCTCCGGGAGTGTAACTTCTGTTTATTCCACCCGCAGCATTTGTAATCAGCAAATTCTCCACTCCCAGTTCCTTGAACAAATATATTGGGGCAGAAACGTCTTTAATCTCATGACCTTCATAGAAATGGAAACGTCCTTCCATTGCAACAACCGGAAGTCCATGGAAAACTCCAAAGACGAGCCTTCCTGAGTGACCTTCTACCGTGGTGTTTGGAAAGCCAGGAATCTCGCAGTATTCTATTGCCCTTGGTTCAGAGAACTGTTCCGTCAAGTAACCAAGACCCGATCCAAGTATTAGCGCTGCCCTAGGCACGAGATTGACCCGTTTGATCACTGCCTTTTTCATCTCTTCAAAATTTGTCATAGCAAACCTCCGAAAGTAAAGCCTTTCAAATTATTATATAATAATGAAAGCTTTTGAGAATCGAGAAGCATTTGACTTTGGAGCTTTCGATCAATATAATAGTTCCGATTTCCAGAAAGAATTCGAAGGGAGGAAATCCTTTGACAGCAGATGAAGTTTTTGAAAGAGTGAAAAGCATAATCTCGGAGAAGCTAGGCGTTGAGGAAGATGAAATCGCCATGGATTCCGATCTTACCGAGGATCTCGGAGCCGATTCCCTTGATCTGGTCGACCTGGTTATGGCTTTCGAAGATGAGTTTGATTTCAAGGTTGAAGATGAACAGATCGAGAGTATCTCTACTGTTGGAGATATCGTGGAGAGCATCAACAAAGGTCTGAGCGTTGAGGAGTAAGCTTTGTAAGGGGGCTTGAAGCCCCCTTAAAATTTGGTGGAGTGATTTCTATCGACAGAGAATTGCAAGTTGTGAAAGAAAATTTCTATGAGAGGCTTGATAGATTCTTGAGAAGAGAGCTCTCAGATCTCAAGCTTTCATCGATTTACAAGCTTCTGAGAAAGGGAAACGTCAGAGTAAATGGAGAGAGAGTGAAAGACGGTTCCTCAAGACTGGAGATTGGAGATGTAGTTCAAGTAGTCTTTTCAGGAGATCCTTCTAAACTCAAGCGCCTTGAAGAGTCGCGCGAACTGACGCCTAAAGACATTCCACTCGATATTCTGTTCGAAGATGATTCTATAGTTGCAGTTGACAAACCTTCAGGAATCTCCGTTCATCCCGGTAAGGGAATTCAGATAGTAACGCTTATCGAAGGGCTGATGGCATATGGAAATGTCAGAGGTTTTGTGCCCCGCCCAGTTCACAGGCTTGATAAGCACACTTCCGGGGTGATTGTCTTTGCTAAATCGCCCGAAGCGGCAAGAGAACTCTCGAAGCTCTTTAGAGAACGGGAAGTAGAAAAGGGTTACTACACGCTAGTGAAAGGTATTCCAGAGGAAAACCGAAAGCTAATCTCCCGAAGAGAGAAATTTGTTGAGTCAATGGCTTTCGAGGTTGAAAAGAGCTTTGAATCGGTCTCGCTTCTATGGGTTAATCTATTCACCGGGAAGAAGCATCAAATACGCCGCCAGTTGAGTGAAGCTGGGTATCCGGTTGTCGGAGACGATGTGTATGGTGACAGGGAGTTCAATAGAGATTTTAAGAAGTTAACAGGACTCAAGAGGTATTTTCTTCACTGCTCTAGACTCTCATTCACGAGAGAAAATGGAAAGAGAATCGAGATCGCTTCCAAGCTTGCTGTTGACCTCCAGAAGGTGTTGGCCAACCTTAAATGAAGTCAATATTAGTGATTCTAGTCATTGCTCTAGCAACTGTCTCTGGATTCGGTCAGTTGGAGATCAGAAACGAGATAGAAGAAGCAAATGCAGAGCTATCAATGATCTACAGTTTCTCGGTGAAATACAGCCTTACGATTCTTAAGGGCGAAGGTCACGAGCAACCTGCGGCAATAGACAATAACGGAATCTATCAGATCTTTCTGTATACATCTTCCTACAAGCCGGGAGTTGCGAGACATGAGCTCGCCCATGTTTATTTCTTCGAGTACCTGAGAAGCAGGGATCTTAATCCCGACGAAATTCCGCTGTGGTATCATGAGGTCATCGCAGAAGGGTTTCAGAATCTCCATACTCGGACATACAGGCCCGAGCTGAGAGCCGCTTTTTTTGATTTTACGGAATTTGATAGGAGATATCCTCAGAAGGCGGATCAGAGTGTATTCTACGGAGCGGTGTCAAGCTTTGCCGGCTATATTCTGGCGAGATATTCTTACCGAGATCTGATTAGAGTAATAGATGAATTCTCCGATGAGAGAGATATTGATCCCGCTTTTATCAAGGTTTTTGGATCAAGTCTTAGTTCAATGATTACGAGCTGGAGATTGACTATTCTCCTGCCGTATTCTCCCTTTCTTATCGGTGTTGTATTATTTCTATATCTTCTAATTGGGAGGAGAGACAAGTATTGGCGGAAGTTCCCGTTAGACCTAAGAAGCCTCGGAGAAGACGAAGAAACGAAAAACAGAAGAGTGTAATCAGTCTTGGGAACGGCATAGTTGTAATTGTTTTCGTTGTGGGTCTGCTTCTGTCTCTTCTATATATTCCGTGGAGATTCTCCCTGGATTCAAATTACAATAGGGCAGCTATTGTCACCGAGAAGAAGGTTGATGGTATTCCTTCCAAGCAGCTGATTTACGTAAGTGATCTGGAGGGCATTTCAGAGCTTGACTCTTCAGTTGTCTTTGTAGACCTCAGAGATGACTGGAATAGGCTGGAGGAGATTCTAGACTTACGCGTTCCTGTGATACTTACGGGAGTTTCTCCATACCCTGTTTCGGAACTGGCTTCTATTCTGGATATTCATTGCGCTTACACAGGATACATGGAGTTTGACGAAAGAGGGCAATATGTTCTAGATGTCTTGAAGGCTCGAGATAACAAGTCTCTGGTATTCCGCGTCCACAATTTGAAGAAGAAAGAGTATCCAAATTACGATATAGATAGAGCAGTAACGAGGTACATTAGATCAGTCAGGGAGCGAAGTGTTGACGCATTGCTTTTCTTCACTCCTCCGGTTGATTTCGACTATGATGAGCTTGTACAAAAATCCTACGAAGAGCTCAAGCAACAGGATTTGATATCTGGCGAAATAACATCTCCCAGAGCCGGCTCATCAAGATTCAAATTGCTTTCAGCGTTGTTCATATTTGTGTTGATTCTATCAATCAGCCCGCTTGCTGCGGTTGGAACTACAGTTGTGTTTCTAATTTTCCCGACTATCGGTCTGCCTCTGGCTGCAGTTGCCGGGGAGTTTGCCATTTATAGAAGGTTGTCTTCTCTAGGTACCGGGGTTCTCAAAGGCTTCCTGCTTTTCTTTTCACTCTCTGTTTTTCTGGGAATCTCTATCAACGCATCTATGGTTGGAGCCGAATTCCAGAATGGTCTAGAACTCTTTAGAGGTGTGAAAGTATCTCTGGTAGCCCTTCCTGGTTGGTTGTTCGTAACTGGTTTTGTCAAGAGTGTCTCCAGAAAAATATCTAAGGGTGACCTGTTGATTCTTGCGCTTGCCGGAGTAGCCGCCGGTTACTACATTCTTAGAAGTGGAAACTTCTCCTTTGTTCTTGACTCCGAAAGAATTGTAAGGGATTATCTCGACAATCTCCTGCTGGTTCGCCCCCGTTTCAAAGAGCTGCTTGCATATCCTTTGCTAGCGATCCTGATCTACTTCTCTTTCGACATCAAGGGAAAACTCGCTCCAATAATTGCTTCGGGAGGATCGCTGGTAATTGTATCAGTTGTCAATACCTTCTGTCATGCAACCGTTCCACTATGGACCGGATTGTTGAGAAGCTTATACGGTCTATTATTTGGGACAGTTATCTCAATGATATTGATAGCATTTGTCAAGAAGTATAATAAGTCCGGAAGAGCAGCTGCAGGTTCATTGAACGAGGTTGATGGAAATCAGTCTAATTAGTACCTGATAATGGGAGGGGTGAAATGCATGAAGAAGACAATATTAGTTATTCTCTTTTTTTTCTTGGCAATATCAGTTTTTGGGGTAGTAACTTATGATGTGCAGAAAGTCATCATTGTACCGGAACAGCCTCAGGGAGGCCTCGAAGTCTCTATTTGGCTTGACAGAGACAATGGTTCTCTTTATTATTCCGGTGAAGAAGTAAAAACGTATTTCAAAGTGAACAAAGACGCGTATGTTGCAATTTACGATATAACGCCAAACGGAGAGATTCAGCTTATTTTCCCTAATGGCTACGACCGCAACAACGCACTGAAGGCCGGTGTTACCTACTCTCTTCCGACTGACAATGCAACTACCAGATACCGGCTTCAACTAACCAGCGAAACCGGAGGCGGGAAGGAAATCTTCCAGATAGTGGCATCCACATTGCCCCTTGGATTCCTTGACGATCTTATGGTAAAGGCTAAATCGGGAGATATCTTCCCTAAAGCCAGTATTGGTGCAGAAGACTTTGTCACCATGAAAGTGATACCCGTAATAGACAAGCAAGAGTACGCAGTCTCCACTGCCTGGTTCTATCTTGACATTATGCCCAGCACAGGTCGAGCGAGGATAAGCACTACCCCGTCAAATGCAACTATATATGTTGACGGAAAGATGGTAGGCACGAGTCCCATTAACATAGACCTCGATGTGGGCAACCACATGGTGACAGCATACATGAACGGCTACAGGACCGAAACCAGACAGTTCACTATTGAAAGTGGGAGAACCCTTGATGTGAGGCTTGATCTGCAGAAGTTTGCCAAGGAGTATCAGTTCTCTCTGGTTACGAACCCTAGTGACGCCATAGTACACATTAATGGTAGTCTAGTAGGTAGAACTCCATTGAATGTCACCCTTGAAGAAGGAACGAAGAATCTTAGTGTATCCAAAGCGGGTTATGAGACTCATACGGAGACTTTTGTTTTGAATCGGAATATCTCCAAATCGCTGACGTTGACTCCTGTTGTTAAAAACTATCAGCTCTCCGTAATCACAAGTCCTTCCGGAGCCGATGTGTATGTGAACAATGCCTACGTAGGCAGAAGTCCATTGAACGTGACTCTGGAGGGTGGAACTAAGAATCTTAGGATAGAGAGATCGGGCTATGAAACTTACTCGGAGACTTTCGTGCTTGACCGCTCGATTTCTAAGTCGATTACTTTGACTCCGCAGGTGAGAGATTATAAGCTGAATGTCACGAGTTCCCCTTCAAACGCTCTTGTATATATCAATGGGACCTATCAAGGTAGAACACCATTGAATCTAACGCTTAGAGAGGGATCCTACACCGTTAGAGTAACTGCAGATGGTTATGAAGACTTTTCTACAAGTGTCTCGCTCGACAGAGACAGACAGGTAAGTGCTACTCTCTATGCCAAGAAGGCTAGACTGACAGTTGAAACGGAGCCAACAAACGCTTCAGTTTTTGTAGACAATGTCTATGTCGGGAGATCACCTCTTTCTATAGATCTAGATGCAGGAAGACACACGATCAGAGTTGAAAAATCCGGTTATATAACAGACAGTAAGGATGTCAACCTTGCGGCAGGAACAAGCTCGTCGACAAAAATAACTCTGATTGAAGAAAGGCCGATTGCAAGGATTACGATTTCTTCAGATCCGAAAAATGCGAGAATTTTCATTAATGGTAGAGATTACGGCAGATCCAACACAGTTGTCGAGCTTGATCCCGGATACTACGAAGTTGTGCTCGTACTGGATGGATATCGCGTATCGGTTACATATCGCTACTTCGGAAAGGGAGATCATAATCTCTCGTTCAATCTCTCCAAGATCTACTAGTAATTGTAGCTTCCTTTGAAAGCATACAACCGGGACTCAGGTCCCGGTTATTCTTTTCTTTTCGGCATCCGATAAGTAATCCCATTCTCCCGGCCTCAGTCTACTGGAAAGAACGTAAGAGCCGATTCTAGTTCTGTGCAGGCGTCTTACATTGTTTCCGGCTGCTGAAACAAGTCTCTTCACTTCGTGATACCGACCTTCCGTGAGAACGATTTTGAGGTGAGAGGGGTCTATTACTTCAAAAAAAACGGGCTTTGAGAATTCATCTTTACCAATATAGACTCCGCAGGAGAGAGCAGAAACTTGTTCTTCGGTTATCTCATTGGTAGTCTCTACCAGATACTCTTTTTCCACAAAATTGCGAGGCGATATAACTTCATGGATAAACTTACCGTCGTTGGAGAGCAATACGAGACCGGTTGTGTCTTTATCAAGTCTTCCTGCGACTGAGAGTTCCGCCGAGAAGTTGGTGTCAACAAGTTCAAAGACGCTCCTGCCTTCGGTCTTATCTCTTGAACAAACATAATCTGGCGGTTTGTTCAGAGCGATGTATATCATGCCGAAAGCTTCGACAGTCCTTCCGTCAACAAGTATCACATCTCTTTCAGTAACAACTGTCGAAGGATTATTAACTATTTCGCCATTTACAATTACTGTTCTGTTCTTGATCACATTTCTGCTCTGACTTCTGCTTAAGCCTGCGAACTTAGATAGAAAAGCATCGAGTCTCATGGGTAAATTGTACAATACCTTTTCTTGTGGTACCAGCTGTTGTCTCATCCAAGCTATTGTGCAGAATGGTATAATCTTTTCAAAAGAAAAAAGAGAGGGTGGATCTTAATGAGAAAGGAGTGGCTTCTCCTAAAGCCCGATGATGAGGCCGTGAACAGACTGGTCGAATTCATGGGTATTGATCGGTTTTTGGCAAGGTTGTTGGTGACACGTGGAATCGATAATGAGGTTGAGGCAATGAAGTTTCTTAATCCTGACAAAACTATTCTCCACGATTCCTTCCTTCTGCGAGATATGCCGCTGGCTGTTCGGACAATCATTGAGACCAGAGAAAGAAACGAGAGCATTGTAATCTTTGGTGATTACGACGTCGATGGAGTAACCAGCACCGCACTCCTTTATCTCGCAATGAAAAAAATGGGGTTCGATGTGAGTTACTATATTCCCCTGAGGTTGGAGGAAGGATACGGTTTGAGTAAGGACGCAATTAAGGATCTGAGAGACCAGGGGCACAGCCTGCTAATAACCGTAGATTGTGGGGTTACTTCATTCGATGAGATAACTTACGCAAAGGAGATAGGCTTCAAAGTTGTTGTCACTGATCATCATGAAGTGAAGGATGTTCTCCCTCCTGCCGATGCCATAGTTAATCCAAAGAGACCGGACGATGATTATCCTTTCAAGGGACTTGCCGGGGTCGGTGTGGCCTTCAAGCTGCTGGTGGCATTGAATGAGACCCTTCATTGTCCTATTGATCCGGAGGATTATCTGGACATAGTCGCGCTTGGCACTATTGCAGATATAGTCCCACTCAGGGATGAGAATCGCTATATAGTCAGGGAAGGTACTGCCAAGATCCAGAGCAGTCCATTAGTTGGTTTGAAGGCCCTTTTGTCATATCTTAGAATTCCGGCGGAGAATCTTACCGCGCAAGATATCGCTTTTAAGATCGCGCCAAAGCTCAATGCTGCGGGAAGAATGGCCTCCGCAATAGTTGCACTGGAGCTTCTTATAAGCGAAGATATGGATTCGGCAATGAATACCGCCAGCCGTCTTCTGAAACACAATCAGAACCGACAGACTATAGAGGCCAAGATCTTTGATCAGACTGAAAAGGATCTCGCGAACACTGCAAGTTTCAAGGATGATTTTGCGCTAGTAATCGATGGAGATAACTGGCACTTAGGAGTGCTTGGAATTGTGGCTTCAAGGCTTGTCTCAATTCATAATAAACCTGTTTTCCTAATCGCCACAAATGGTTCGGACGGTAAGGGTTCGGCCAGAAGCCCTGCCGGGGTAAGCATAATAAGCTTGCTGAATGAAGTTTCGCACTTGCTAAGAGAGTTTGGCGGGCATGAAATGGCAGCTGGGTTCAGCATTGACAAAGGGAACATATCTGAATTCAGATCCGCAATAAACGATGCTTACATAAGGCTGTATGGAAAGAAACAACCGATTTTCAAGATCGATGTCGACGATGTTCTGTCTCTTGATTCCATTACGTCCGGTATACTTGATGAGCTTGAACTTCTGAGACCTTTTGGTCACTCGAATCCCGAGCCAAGATTTCTGATTAAAGGTCTTAACATAGAGAAAGCTAAGATGTTTGGCAGCGGAAGTGACCATGTGAAACTAATCCTTCGTTGTGGTGACAGAAAGACTCTTGCGATTGGGTATAACATGGGCACCATGTTTGATGACTTCAAGTATGTGAAGCCGAATCTGTTGAAGGTAGATGCGATAGCCTCTGTAAAGAGCGATAATCTTTACGGACTTCAGAGCGTTAAGCTTTCACTTTCAGACGCAAAATTATACATTGATCCGGTATTCGAAGAGGAAGTAAGAGATAAGAATTTCGTTTTTGAGTTCATAAGAGACTGGAAGAATCAGCAGCCGGGTTCACAGGGCAAGACAGATGTATCGTCTCTAATAAGCGAGTTGGAAAAGAAGCTATCTCACAAGTGTCCGGAATTCTTGGATGTCAGTACCAAAAACCCGTGGGGAGTGTTCGGTAACATCAGGATAAAGAATCCCTTTCTGGCTCTTAAGATTTTGAAGAACTATCAGCAGGGCAAGAAGACCTTTATAGTATCGGCTATCAATGGTACTTTGGCACACACTTATTATTCATTGCAGCATTATTTGGATTCGATAAAGCCGGTCTTTGCAAACTCTCTTTACCGGGGTAGGCTGGATGAACCTGTTGTATTTGTTACTCTCCCGTTTTTTGTCGAGAGATTCAAGGAGATTTCCGAGATCGCCGGCGAGATAATCTTCGACGAACCAACTTATATTCTCTCAGGTATCTTCAAAGATCACCCTGATCTTGAAGCGTTTCTCGAAAATGTCGACAAAGTGCTTGGTATATCCGGTTTCACGGGAAGTCTCTTCTATGACGATTTGAGAGATTTTCTCTCGGACAGGAGGATATCCAATATATACAAACCCAGTCCCATAAAGAGAGTCGGGATAATCGACAACCGTGGCTCCAGAAAAAAGGTTGAGCAAGTTTTGTCAATAGTAGGACATGGTGAGAACGTGGCTGTGATCGTTGATTCTCCTCACAAAACGGTTACCCTCGCAAAATCGATGGGTTCGAGGCTCTCTCATGCCCTTCAGAACGGCGAGCTGATTTTTTACAATTATCTTCTTAAGGATTTTCAGAGATCTGTCATCTATTCGCTGGTTGAGAGACAGAAGATAAGAGTTTTGATAACGACCCCTTCAAGTGATGGCCTCGGTGTCACCTTGGGCAACTCGAATATTGTTTTCTACAGTGCGCCAAGAAACTTTCTGGAGGTCATTGATTCCGTATCAACCAGACCCGGCGAGGATTCTGAGTTATTTCTGAATTTGTCTTTCAATAAGGCTGATCTTATTTCCAATACAAATGAAATGGACAGGTTATTTCCCACAGTTGAAGAACTGGAAGCTGTTTATCAGGATTTGAAGGATGTTCTGCCGGCTTCAGAAAGAGATATAAGAAAGGCGCTCAGCTTTGAAGACGGGATTTCGAAAGTCTTTCTATCAATGCTAGAGGAAATGAATCTGTTAAACGTAGAGAGTGGTGTCTGGCATAGCAACTCAAGATCAGACCTTGATACCTCTCAGGTCAAGAAGACCTTGAGATACAGAGAGGGAGTTGCTGAGAAAAGAATGACGAGGTGGTTTGCAACTAAACTCTCGACCATGACCACAAGAGGCTTGCTAAGGAGCCTTACAAATGCAGAAGAGGTGCTGAAGGTTGGTTGACACTCGGCAATTGGATGCTTTAGTCACGGTTTCGCAAAGGGATATCCTTAAAGCTTTATCGCTGCTTAGAAGTGGCGGTTTGCAGGCAAAGGTTTTTCCAACGCCGCCGAGGCTATTCGCGGGATGTTCTCTTTCGATTGCGGTCGCCTCCAGAGACCTTGATGCAAGTTCAGAAGTCCTGTTGCAGGCCAAAATTGAAGTATTGCTCACCAGTTACTGCGATGAAAATCCGGTATGGTCCTTCTATGATAAAACTTGGAATTGACTTTGGTACATCGAGAATAGGACTTGCCTTGCAGATAGAGGGAGTCGAGATCCCTCTTTATTCGTTAGATCACGCCGGCTACCGAAAATCTCTACCGGACATCTTGCAAGAGAAGAGAATTGAGACGGTGGTTGTCGGTCTGCCAATTTCAATGTCGGGCAGATACAGTGAATCGACAATGAGAGCAGTATCATTTGCCGAGAAAGTGAAGACAATGTTTTCTGGCAATGTGATTCTGGTTGATGAAACCCTCACAACTGAAAGTGCAAGAAGAATGTCTTCAGAGATTGGGATAGAATTCGCTAGAGTAAGGGATGTCTTCAGCGCAATGCAGATTCTCAGGAATGAGTCCTCCGGGAAGGTTGTGAAGTGGGAAGTACGCAACAATAGAAGTATATGCCGGAATTTGCCCGAACTTCCGTCAGGTAGCAAAGTGTTGTTTTTTAAGCCGAAATCCGGACTAATAGAAGGAATAGACTCCCTGGAGAAAATGCCAGGGGTGTTTGTAGAAGACCCACAGGTCTTCCTTTCGTTTTTCAGGAAAGGAATGAAGCCGGTAAATCTCATTGACGACATAGACTTTTCAACTTACGATATAATAGTAATCGCTTGTAGTGAAGAGCTCGATGGGATGGTTGATCTGAATTCAAGAGGGCTGCAGGTTATTGAGTGCTCGTGGCTCAACGGATAGAGCGCTGGACTCCGGATCCAGAGACTGTGGGTTCAAATCCCACCGAGCACGCCATTTATGTCACACGGGAGGTCATATATGAAAAAGGGCGATCTTGGCATCGATTTGGGAACTGCTTCACTTTTAGTTTTCCAGAAAGGCAAAGATATTGTCATAGATGAACCTTCGGTCATTGCCGTTGAATTGAAGACTGGGAAGATAATCGCAATAGGATCTGAAGCAAAGGAAATGATCGGCAAGACCCCAAAGGATATCAAGGCCGTCAGACCTATTCGAGATGGGGTTATTGCCGATTATCAGATAATCGAACAGGCTTTGAAAGAGCTGGTCAAGAGAACTCGCACGAAATTCTCGCTCTCCCGACCCGCAGTTGTAGTAGGGGTTCCGGCTAAGGTTACCAGTGTCGAGAGGAGAGCAGTCATTGAGGCTACTACGGCTGCGGGAGCCAGTAGAGTATATCTGGTACTTGAACCCATTGTGGCTGCTGTTGGAGCCGGACTTCATATATTCGATTCTGTAGGAAATATGGTTGTCGATATTGGGGGAGGGACCTCCGATATAGCTGTAATAAGCCTTGGAGGAATTGTGGTTTCTCGTTCTCTAAGAACTGCGGGAGATGCGATGGACGATGCAATAATCAAATTTGTGAAGCGCAAATACAAGTTTCTTATTGGAAGCTCGACCGCCGAAGATGTGAAAATCAAGATTGGAAAGGCTTTCCCGACACTGGAGAGCTATGAACTTGAGGTTCGGGGAAGGGATGCACTGAACGGACTTCCAGGGAATATTAGAATCACCTCTGACGATGTCCATGAGGCAATTTCACAGATTCTTCAGGAAATTGTACTCAGTCTTCGCCAGATTCTCGAGGACACGCCTCCGGAAATCGCTGCAGACATTATGGACACGGGCATTGTCCTTACGGGTGGAGGCTCCCTGTTAAGAGGTCTCCCGGATCTGATAATTCAAGAGACCGGTATAAAAACGATAGTTTCCGAGGACCCAAGGGCATGCGTTGTCAAAGGAATTGGCGAGTTGCTCGACAACGATAAACGTCTTCAGAGGGTCGCAATCAATCACAGCAAATAGCTAGACTTGAATATTGTTTCTTTTTTCAAGTAAGGCGAGAAGATAAGAAGCAAAAACCCCCAAAATCACTCCTGAAACAATTAATGTAAGATCAGTATTCTTTCCCGGTCTAGTGATTAGATCGGGTATTGAACCTATCATTAAGCCCAGAAGGAAGGCGAAAGTTTCACTGCGAAACTCCTTCATCAAGTATTTGAGAAGTCTGCTTACGAATAGCACTCCCAGGATCACACCTACCCCAATGAAAGCAATTATGACTAGGTCGAAGCTCTTGATTGCGGAGATGGCCCTGGTGTACTCTCCCATGACCAGAAGAATAAATGCTCCGCTAAGCCCTGGAAGTACCATGGCTGAAGCTCCGAAAAAGCCGGCAACAACATCATAGACCAGATTGATTGCGCCGTGATCGGTGAGCGCAACTCCTCCAGTTCTGGAACTCAGAAGGGATATAAGAACAACAATTGCGACTCCCGCTGACAGCGAAAGCAATGCGCTGATGCCTAGTTTCTCAATTCGTTTGAAAACTACTGGAATACCTCCTATCACAAGCCCTGAGAATATTCCGTACATAAGTGAAGGGACGGTTGAAAGAGAAAGATCAATAAGAGCAGAGAACCCAAAGATTCCTATAACCATACCGACGACAAGTTCTATCAAGAAGAGCATCTCTTCTCTGCGAATTTTGAGAGTCGTCAGCATAGATATAGAACCTACAAAACGTTCATATAGTCCCCCCAGTAGCGCAATAGTGCCACCGCTTACGCCTGGAATAAGATTGGCAAGACCCATGAGGACACCTATAAAGACTACATAGAGCACGAAGCACCTCCATACCTTAATTTCTCCAATTATATATCCTCTAAACCGGTATCTTACTTAACGGTTGAAATCTTGGGTAATAATTGTCGGGATTATGTTATAATCTAAATAATATGTACCGGGTTTGGAGGGATTGGAATGAATCTTCTAGAAGTAAAGAACTTGCACGTAGTATTGGCGGAAGACAATGAGGAGATATTGAAGGGTTTGAACCTAACAATAGGAAAAGGAGAGCTCCACGCTATCATGGGACCCAATGGTAGTGGTAAATCAACGCTTGCGAATGTGCTGATGGGAAACCCCAAATACAAAATTACTGGTGGTACTGTGAAATTCATGAATAAGGATATTTCTAGATTAACTGCAGACGAAAGAGCTCGAATGGGAATGTTTATGTCCTTTCAGCAACCTCAGGAAATTCCGGGTATCAGACTCAGGAGCTTTCTCATATCGGCCTCTCAAAGCGCTGGCAGTCGAGATCCCTTGCTGAAGATGAGCAAAGAAATCGACAAACTATCTCTTGAACTTGGTCTCGAAAGTGAATTGCTAGACAGACATTTGAACTTAGGCTTTTCCGGAGGAGAGAAGAAAAAATCCGAGATAGTTCAGATGAATTTCCTGAAACCTAGGTTTGCGGTTCTTGACGAAATCGATTCCGGGTTGGATGTTGACGCTTTGAAAAGCATAGCGTTGTCGATAAATGGGTTCAGAAATCCAGAAAACTCAGTATTACTAATCACACACTATCAAAGGCTTCTTGAGTATATTGAGCCCGACTATGTGCACGTCTTGATCGATGGATCGATTGCTGTAAGCGGAGGAAAGGAGCTGGCCAGAGAAGTCGAAGGGAATGGATACGAAGGGATCTTTGGCTCACTCAAGGGGGCCTGATCATGCGAGAAGAAGTTTTCCTAGACAATACTAAGTTTGATTTTCTTTCAGATACTAAGTACCGTTTTATGAGCCAAAGAGGATTCGGGGAGAGCCAGATAATCGATATGTCGAAAAGGAAGAGCGAGCCCGAATGGATGCTTCAGAAGCGACTTGAGTCTCTCAAGGCTTTCAATGTCTCAAACAAACCGGGATTCGGAGTAAGCACGGAGAATCTCGATCTGAGCAGAATAATCTCTTATCTGGATCCGGATTCTGACAAGCATAGATCCTGGGACGATGTTCCACAGGAGATTAGGGAGACCTTTGAGAAGCTTGGCATTCCCGAGGCGGAGAGGAAATCTCTTGCTGGAGTCGGCGCTCAGTTTGACTCGGAAATTGTGTATCAAAACATTAGGAAGGAGCTCGAAGAGCTTGGGATCGTCTTCCTAGATATGGAGACGGCTGTTAGAAAGTATCCTGAACTGGTAAAGAGATTCTTTATGAAGGCTGTTCCTCCGACCGATCATAGATTTGCGGCACTCCACGGAGCCGTCTGGAGTGGCGGTTCGTTCGTCTATATACCCAAAGGAGTCAAAGTGCCCCTTCCTCTTCAGGCATACTTTAGAATGAACGTGGAAAGCAGCGGTCAATTTGAGCACACGTTGATCATTGCAGATGAAGGTTCCGATCTTCAGTTCATAGAAGGCTGTTCTGCTCCAAGATTCAACGATCTCAATCTTCATGTTGGGATGGTAGAAATCTTTGTTCTAAAAGATGCGAAGGTCAGGTACTCGACGATTCAGAACTGGTCAAAGAACACGTACAACTTGAATACCAAGAGGGCAATTGTCGAGGAAGGCGGAACGATAGAATGGATATCTGGTTCTCTGGGAAGTATGAAGACCATGCTCTATCCAACATCTGTTCTAAAAGGCAGGGGTGCCAGAGCCGAACACCTTGGAATTACCTATGCCGGTCCCGGTCAGCATATGGATACAGGATCTAAGGTGCTTCACCTGGCCCCAGACACAAGTTCACTTGTGGATGTCAGAAGCATCAGCGCGGGTGGAGGCTGGGCCTTTTATCGAGGTTTTTTGGACATTTCTCCAAGAGCAATGAACTCAAGGTCATCGGTTCAGTGTACAGCTCTAATGATCGATAATGAATCAAGGGCCGATACTGTTCCGATAATCCAAGTGATGAATGATGCTGCCGAAGTAGGTCATGAGGCCAGAATTGGAAGATTAGGAGAAGACGAGACTTTCTATCTCATGAGTCGCGGCTTAAGCGAATCGGAAGCAAAAGCGATGATAGTAAGAGGTTTCATGGAACCTGTTTCACGTCAGCTACCTGTTGAATATGCAGTTGAGCTGAACAGATTGATAGATATGGAAATGGAAAGCAGCATAGGATGAGGTGACAACAATGGAAATGACGACGGACCTTGTTCACAACAACTTCGAGATGGTTAAGCCAACTAGAAGAGAGGAACTGTCAATTAAGGACTACGACAACCGAGATTTTATGATTTCTGCTGAGGCATCTTCTCCTGCGATGTCGGCTTTCATGAGTAACAGGTATTCAGAGTATAGAACACTGGCCTTCCCCACATGGAAAAGATTGAAGCTTGCCGGAATGAGATTGCCGGAAATCTCCCCCAGGCGTAGTTTGTCTTACTCAGATCCTTATGTAAGACCGTTGATTACGATGAAGAGCGACGAAGTAGAGCTACTCGATAGGCTGGATTTTGAAGGTCTTGACAGAAAGATCCTTCTGCTAGGAGATATCTTCTTCAACGAAGGATCAATGATTTCTATACCTCCGAACAAATCAGTGGACAACTTTTACTCAGTTTCATTTAACCGTGATTCAAGGATTTTGAACAATATGTTTGTCTTAGGAGAGAATTCGAGTCTTAAAGTAGTAATCGATAGCGGACGTTTGGGAAACTGGCTGCTTCAGAACAACAGGTTCTTGATAAAGGAAGGCTCATCTTTAGAGCTTTTAGTCCTAAATAGGATGACTGAAAGGGGACATGGGTTTATCAACAACCTGTATATTCTAGAGAAGCACGCTAAGCTCAGGGTATTTGAGGTGAATTGCGGCAACGCATCAATTGCTGCTTTTCACATGGCTATTTTAGAAGGAGAGAGAGCTCATGCATCTCTTGAACCTCTTTTTGTAGCGAGAGGTGATACGGTCCTGGATATGCAATATGTTGTTAGGCACAAAGCGAAGGACTCAGTGGGAAGAGTTTCGGGGTCGGGTGTGCTTCTTGACAACGGCAGAAGTGTTTTTAGAGGAACGCTAGATATTAAGAGAGGTGCGAAAGGAGCGAAGGGAAGCGAGAGCAGCAACGTCCTAATGCTATCAGAATCTGCAAGGGCCGATACAATACCTTCACTTCTTGTGGGAGAGAATCAAGTCGAAGCTTCCCATGCAGCAACCGTGGGATCCATTGACGAGCAAAAGCTCTTCTACCTTATGTCGCGGGGACTTACTAGAGACCAGTCGATGCGCCACATCGTTCAAGGTAAGTTTGAGCCGACCCTAAGAGAAATCGATGAGATCTTTCCAGATCATTCGGGGGTGTTAAGAGATGAGTTTGAAAGAGACATCCGATATTAGCATCAAGGAAGTCAGAAAGGACTTCCCGGTTTTTCGACACTATCCCTCACTAGTCTATTTGGATAATGCAGCGACCTCTCAAAAGCCGCAAAGTGTAATTGATGCGGTCACGGGATTTTATGAGCGTGAAAATGCAAACGTCCACAGAGCTGTCTATCCACTTGCGGAGAAGTCGACAGGTCTATATGAATCAAGTCGAAGCGAAGTTGCCAGGTTCATCGGAGCTGAAAGAGATGAATTGGTATTCACAAAGGGTTCCACAGAGAGTCTCAACATCGTTGCAAATGCATTGGCTACTTCTGGTAGGTACAAAACTTTCGTAGTACCGACTTTCGAACATCACAGCAACTTTCTTCCGTGGCAATATCACAGCCTGAAGAATGGAATCAAGTTCGTGGCTTTACCCATAATGGGGGCGAAGTTGACCGTGACTGAGGTTACGGAGAGCCTAACGGAGGTGGAGGCGCCGTTTGTCTTTTCTATTGGAGGACTGATTAACGCCACAGGCTACAGGCCCCCTTTTGAAGATATAACCGAGCTTGTCCACTCCTTCGGTGGTTTGACAGTAATCGACGGAGCTCAACTGGTTCCGCATGAGAGCTTTGATTTCAAGAAGGTCAACTCGGACTTTCTGGTCTTCTCCGGTCACAAAATGCTTGCAGAAACTGGAATTGGCTGCCTTGTTGGTAGGGCAGAGCTCCTAGATGATCTCACACCATTTGAATTCGGAGGCGGTATGGTGGATCGGGTAAGTGTTGGGGCTTCGAGCTACGCAAAGGAGGGAACTTCCAGACTGGAAGGCGGAACACAGAACATTTCCGGTGCCGTTTCACTTGCATCGGCCTGCAGATACCTGAACAAGATCGGTATGTCCGCGATACATGAGTACGTTTCACATCTTACAGAAACCGCTAGAGAGATGCTAAAAGAGATCTCCGATGTCACTGTTTACAGTCCGCCAGATAGTCATGCGATCTTGCTCTTTTCTCATAAGAGAATACACTCTCACGATCTGGCCGAATTCCTTGGAAGAACTCAGGAAGTTGCGATCAGGAGCGGTCATCATTGTGCACAACTTCAGATGGAGGCACTGGGCATTACTTCGGCTTGTCGAGCATCATTCTACTTTTACAATACGGTTGAAGATGTGAAAAGACTTGTAGAAGGGATTAGTAAGGCAGAGAGGTGGTTCTTATGAACTTCGAGCAACTATATTCCGACTTCATAATGTTTCACTTTAAGAATAATACCCATCGAGGGCGACTAGAGAATTCTACTCACACAGTCGAAGGCTCGAACACTTCTTGTGGAGATTCGATTACTCTTTATCTGATTATTGGAAGAGGAGTTGTTAATGCTATTGGATTTGAGGGTGAAGGCTGCGCGATAAGTCAGGCGTCTGCGGCAGTTATGGCAGAGATTCTTGAAGGTAAGTCTCTTGAAGAAGCCGCTGTGACAATTGTGAATTTTGAGAAAATGATAGCTGGTGAGGAGTATGATGGCTCAAAAATCGGCGATGCTGCCTTTTTTGAGGGATTGAAGGAACATCCGATGAGAGCGAAGTGCGCAATCCTTCCCTGGAAAACAGCTGCGAAAGTTTTAGTTTCCAAACAGCAAAAAAAGACCGGTGCGTAACACCGGCTATACTCTGCGCTGAAGTAACCCTACAGGTTGATTATACACCTATTTAGTCTGTAGGATCAACTTTTCTGTCCTTTTCCTCCAGATATTTGTCGAGTTTTTCTTGTTCATTACTGAAGAAGTAGTCTTTCGGGTTCTCCGCCATTTTCGTAACCTCTCCGAATAGAGAATCAAGTACAGTGATCAGCATTTCTCTCTCTGAACCGTCAAACTCTTTATGAAGTATCTGGGCGATCGTCTCTTCATCAATTCCATCGGCAGTATTCTGTTCAAGTGCACTAAAGAACCTCTTTAGCAATTGGTCAATATTGTCCATCATTTTCCTCCTATTCCAGAAAGTCTGATTATGTACCTGTTAAGCGATTCGTCTTGGGTTTTCAACTCGGTGATCGTTCCCTTATCCAGCGCATTTATAATTGCCAGCGTGACATCTTCGGGATCAGCGCGAGCCTCCTCTTCGAGGGTATCAATGTCGGTCCCGCCATACTCAATCAGTTTTGCGATTTTCAATGCGAAATCGAAATCAAGATCCTTTAGTTCCTCAAGATACTTGTCGATAAATAACTCTATCCTGAAAGGAAATCCGGAGACGGTCCATCTCAGAAGATAAATCAGTGTTCTGAATATCGCGGTGGTCCTTCCGGTGCCTGAAACTATGAAAGCCATTAGGTATGAAAGGTAATCTTGCTGAGAAGGAAGAAAATCTAGCTGAGAAATCATCTCGGTGAAGAGACCGGCCTGGAACAATGTTATTTCCATGGTTTCTCGGGGAATCATTCCTTCATAGAAGTAGGAGATTCTTTGGACTATGTTTTCATCATTCACATCCGAAAGAAGATCCATTAGGGTCTCAACATTGATTTCCCCCGATTCGACGAAACTGGGTTCAGGTAACTGTGAATCTGGATATTTATCTATCAGATAATTGTAGAAGGACTCATTGATCTCATCTTGAAAGCTGAGATTGCTTGCAATTTTGCCCTCTGCCAAAGACTTGTGTAGCAGGATCGTGTTTCTTAGCTCAAGCAGTGTATCATCTAGAGTCTCTATAGCAGTGTCATACTCGCCCAACATGTCAAGAATTCTGGCCTTCAACACGAGAGCCTTCTCGTTCTTGGTATCGCTGTAGTAGTTTTCGCAGTGAGCAAGGGAGTCTTCAAGCATTCCCATGTTCTTCTCAGCGATCGCCATTTCGTAGAGAATCTCCGTATTCCTACTGAGATCAAAAGCGGTTCTCAAGTCTTCAAGGGCTGCGAATAACTTTCCCTGTCTTGCCCTCGAAAAAGCGCGATTATAGAAGCTTTTCCAGTCATTCTCGAGCTCGATGCAACCGGTAAAGGCCTCCTCGGCAAGAGAATACTTCTGGATTTCATTAAGTACTACGCCCTTTCTTAGAAGCACATCCGCGAAAAGAGGAAATTCCTTCTTCACTCTTTCAATTATCTCCAGCGCTGTTCCATACTCACCCTTAGAGATGAAGCAGTCAATCGCGGCGACCAGAGGAAGCGGGAACTGACCTCCCGACTTCTCAATAGACTTCATGTATGAGGAAACTGCATCGTCGTACTCCTCCTGAATCTGTAGAAGCCTTCCAAGTTCGTAGTACCCGATGTAGAACTCTTCGTTCATCTCGACCGACTTCTTGAGCTCAATCTCCGACAGCTCAACTTTCTCTTCCTCTCTTAATAACAGCCCTAGATAGAAGTGATATCTGTAATCCTTTTTAACTCTAGCTGCCTTCTCGAGAAATTGCCTTGCTTCTTCAAGATTGCCTGAGTTTAAGGCTCTCTTAAAGGCTTCGAAGTAATAGTAAAGAAGGTATGATTCGTAGTAGTCATTTCGCTCGATTCTGCTCTGGGCTTCGAGGCCCCTGATGATTACATCGAGATCTATCCTGTCCCTGTCTGTGATATTCTTCATATCTTCAACAAGGACGGGCAGCTTTACTGGGAGATTATTAGCCTTTGCCATTTCCGGTTTCAACGGAAGGTAAACCAAAACCGTCTTGTCTTTCAAAGAATCACCAACTACCTTCTGCTTCTCATTTGCTACAAACCCGCACATATTGTATAATACCAGAAGAGCGATAGAAGATACAGGAGGTATTTTTTGATGGTTGTTCTTGCTTACGTACTTATTTCTCTACACATTGCTATAAGTGTAGGGCTTGGAATTGCTGTAATGCTTCAGATGTCGAAATCAGCGGAGCTTGGTGGAGCCTTTGGAGGCGGTGCTTCTCACACCATGTTTGGAAGAAAGAAAGGGCTGGATACCATGGGAAAGATCACATTAGGTCTTGGTGTTGGATTCATGGTGAACAGCATTCTTATTGCATTCGTAGTTTCCAGAGCATTTGGCGCTTAAGGTGGTAGGTTTGATGAGGCCTGAGGAACAGCTAAAGGAGCTTTCGAAGAATTATGTTTCACTGATCTCAGAGGAAGAGCTTCTTGAGAAACTGAAGAAAAAGCGCTCGTTGAGGGTTAAGCTTGGTGTGGATCCGTCCAGACCAGATCTTCATTTGGGCCATGCTGTTGTATTGAGAAAACTCCGGCTTTTCCAGAAATTTGGTCATCAAGTCGTATTGATTATTGGCGATTTCACCGCTAGAATCGGTGATCCGTCAGGGAGATCAAAGACAAGACCTATGCTTTCCAGGGAGGAGGCTAAAGCAAATGCCGAATCCTATAGCAAGCAGGCTTTCAAGATTCTAAACAGAGATCTTACCGAAATCCGGTTTAATTCCGAATGGTTAGATCCGATGAGTTTTGAAGATGTAATACGACTCTCTTCCAGATACACTGTCGCGAGAATGATGGAGAGACACGACTTTGCAAGGAGATACTCAGAAAACGAACCAATAGGTGTATCTGAGTTTCTCTACCCTCTTGCTCAGGCTTATGATTCCGTTGTAGTGAAAGCAGATGTGGAAATTGGGGGCGATGATCAGTTCTTCAATCTCGTTGTAGGCAGAAAGATTCAGGAGGAGTATGGGCTTGAAGCTCAGGCGATTCTTACCGTCCCTCTAATCGAAGGGACTGACGGGAAGCTGAAAATGTCAAAGAGTTACGACAACTACATAGCTTTTGATGACTCTCCGAGGGATATGTTTGGAAAGATCATGTCCATTCCTGATTCTCTGATGATGAAGTATTTCAGATTGCTTACCGATAAGAGCGATGCCGAACTTGCGGAATATGACAGGAAACTTCTGAATAATGCAGTTAATCCGCGAGATATAAAACTGGCACTTGCCGTTGAGATCACATCGCAGTTCTTTGGGAGAGAGACAGCGCTGAATGCTCAAGAGGAATTTGTCAGTATATTCCGAAACAAAGAGCTTCCTGAAGAGATGCCGGAAATAAAACTTCCGGCAGAGAGTATTTCTATTGTCGATCTTCTCGTTTCTCATGCTAATATTTCATCAAGAAGTGAAGCGAGAAGATTGATAGATCAGGGCGGAGTGAGAGTAAATGATGAAGTTCTCGACGATATTCATTCCGTTCTCGCCGTTTCCGAGGGAGATGTTCTGAGAATCGGAAAAAAGCGTTTTTATCGCCTTGTCAAGTGCTGAATACTCTTGAATATAGACGTATTTTTACTGTATAATAAACTTGTAGTCTGCGTAGAATAATGACAACATTTTGAAAGGGGGTAGGATCCATGAAGAAGCTTTCTATACTGGCGCTAGTCGTTGTTACCTTCGCGAGCCTGGCCTTGGGTGTCGAGTACAGCGATTTGTCAGAGTACCACTGGGCCTACGATAGCGTTATTAAGACGACAGCCGGTGGATTGTTCATTGGTTTCCCCGATGGCACATTCAGAGGTAGTGAAGATGTTACACGTTACCAGCTGGCTATGACTCTTGCCAGATTTATGGATTATTCTGATGCCGGGGATGCTAAGCTCCAAGAAGTAGTCTTTTCACTTACTAAGAAAGTTGCAGGACTTTCCTTGGAGATCTCTGACAACAAGAAGAATGTGGTTGATTTAACAGCGGAACTGAGGGCTCTTGAAGCAACGGTCGCATCTCTGAGACAAAGTGGAATGACCGGAGACTTTGTGTCGTTGAAAACCTTCGATGACGCGATCGCATTCCTCTATGATGAAATCGACAGACTCTCCGAGGAAGCGGTCAGTGCAAATGACGGAATTTGGCTCATCAACGAAAAGTTAAGCGCAATGAGCGGAGTTCCCTCGGACATCGAATCTCTCAAGAACAGGGCCACCGATCTTGAAGTAACCGTAAAACTTCTTGGACAGGCCATTGCCAACCTTAAGAAAGATGAAAACAAACAAAATGATGAGGTTGCAGCGCTTAGTTCGAGAGTCGATGTTTCTGAGAACGTCATAAACAGCTTGACTGCTGATCTTTTCACACTTAGGAGAGGGATGGCCACTAAGGCTGATCTAGCCGATCTTGAGGCAAAACTGTCGGGTGAAATGCCTGATCTTGAGCCTTACGTAACCAATGAGGAGTTAAACGACAAGCTTTCTCTTATGTACACAAGGATCCTCAAGATCCAGGACAGCATTGCCAAGATGCCCGAAGTCAAGTACTATGACACTGAAATCGAAGAGATTAAGGTAGCTCTATTTGGTATTGACGAGACTATGGAAGTTCTTTTTGATCAAGTTGATCTGAACATAGCGAGACTTGATTCTCTAGACAACCAGCTTGCAGAATTGAAGACTGAGCTTTCGGCAAAGGCTTCGGCCGGTGACGTAGATACTCTGAAAGGGAGAGTCACCGATCTTGAAGTACTATCTAAGATGTTGAGCAACGCCGTAATTTCTGCTAATCAGAGAATCTCTGAGCTGAATTATGTGACTCCAGATCAGCTGTCAGCCAAAATGAACTTCCTTTACACGAAGCTCGGACTGACAGAAGAAAGATTGAAGGCAGAGATTGGAGTTCTTGGTAATGAACTCTCTTCACTGAGAAGTGAGGTCGCCGACAACTATGAGATGTTAGAAGTCGCCTTCGATCAGATTGATGCAAACATTGCAGTTCTTGACAAGCACGCGGACAGGATAGCTTCTCTCGAAGGCAGAACAGCTTCTCTTGAGGGAAAAGTAGGAGTCCTCGAGGGAGAGGTCGACAGTCTGAAGAGTATAACTAACTCAATGGCGACCCAGATGTTCAAGCTTGACAGGAACAAGGCTGACAAGACTGCTCTTGCAGCTGCAGAAACTAGGATCTCTGCTCTTGAAGAGAATGACCTGGTGATTGAGAGTAAGATATCGGCTCTGGAAGAGGCACAGAAGCAGAACATTATCAATACAAATGCAGCGATTATCCTTTCTTTTGTGGCACTAGCATTTGGAGCCGTAGGGTTAATCCTGAAATGATCTTTCTGTGCAACTTAGCAACGTGTGAGTTTGCTTTTGTTACATGAAATGTGGTATATTTACGTTATGCGCATCACCAAAAACCAAAAACACTCTTATAAAGGGGGTAAGTGTGCATGAAGAAGCTTGTTGGAATCTTAGTGGTACTTCTGGCCATCTCGGTTGCTTTCTCGGCTACAGTGACTCTGAGCCCTACAATCAAAGGTACGCTCTGGGGCCATGCGGAACTTAACAAGGACGGCTTAGAAACCGCTCTTGGAATCAATAACTTATCAGTTAGTTTCGGTGCCAAGGCTGATGTTTCGGACATCACTCTCGATTTGACCATTACTCTTCCATCTGACAAAAATACTGTCATTCTTAAGTCTTTCACAGTGGAGAATGATGCGGCAGCACTGAGTTGGTACGCCGCGAAATCTTTAGCGGGCGGGACAGGCGCAAATCCTGGTTTGAAGTGGTTCAAGTGGTACGATGACGACGCAGCAAACGTTACGATGGCTTTGGTGCTCAAAGAACTAGGGCTGAGCGTCGGTACTCAGGAAGCTGCAACAGACAAGATCGCATTGTTCGGTTCTTGGGATATCTTCTCTTTCGCCGCTCAGACAGGTCTTGACGCTCTCAAGTGGAGCGAAGATGTTATAGCTGAAGCGACTTTTACTCCGTTGCCAGGTCTTACTATTTCTGGTGGAGTAAAAGCAACGGATCTTCTTGGCGCGGCGGTATTCGACTACGTTGTTGATGCTAAGTACACACTAAACGTCGGTTTGTTGACATTGACTCCTTATGCAAGATATTCCGACACAAAGGGCCAACATGTTGGGCTAGGAGTTGCATATGAAATTGGAGTTCTTGAGATTACAGGCGACGTGAAGTATGATATTGAGGCAAATGCAATTGAGACTTGGGTACAGCCCGTCATTTCCAAGGATGGAATCGGTTGGGCCGGTGTGAAGTTTGGCTACGACTATGATTTCGGAGCAGCAACCCAGGCTATGACTCTCGGTTTCTTAGTGAAGTCCAACGGTTGGGCAGCCGGGCCTGTCAGTGTTGACCTTTATGTAGGGTCTGGTGACTACAATACGTTCGACGCAAATGGGTTCGGTGCAGAGATCATTGGGGATGTTCTTGCAGATGTTAAGGATATATCGGTCTACGGAGAAGCTGCTCTTGATCTCTTAATGGGTAATTTCAAGCCTTCTATCACAGCCAAAGCGGGGTATTACTTCCTTGATGCCTCGAAGAAACTAGTTCTAGGTTTGAGCTTCCCTGTTCTCATCAATGGTTTTAACTTCAAAGCAGGAGTAGATGTGTTTGATCCCGCAGACAGTTGGTTCGCAGGTCTCTATTACAATTACGAGTTCTGATCTATGTTGAATAGAAACCGGCCCATGTTGGGCCGGTTTTTTTTGAGGTGATTATATGAGGGGTATTTACATATTTCTCGGGAATCTTCTTATGATTGTTGCAGTTGTTATTGCTATTCTTTTTGGTGGTGGTCAGATCGTAAACTCTCTGCTTGAAGGGAAGAGCATTGATATTGACATCATGGACTTTCTATTTCCGATTACACTTTTCGTGACGGGTTTTTTCCTCCAGTACTGCTCTCTTGCCAAGAGAATAGGATTGCCGATTTTCGAAGAGCTACTACTTGCCGGTACTCTCGTTCTATATATTCGCGAAAGCCTTGCTGGTGGTTTCACCTGGTGGCTTCTTCCGTTGAGAGACTACATACCTTCTTCTTTGTTGTTTACCATTATAGGATATTTGTTGCCGGGGATAGTTGTTTTCACTATGGCGGCATTGATAGTTCTTATGATAATGATCTCCGGTGAAAAGGAAGAAGAATAGATGGATTTTTCGATGAGATAGTGCGGTTCGTAACAGTCTGTTGTGAGAGACTAAACAAGGAGGATAGGGGCCAATGCTGGCCTAGGCTGAAGTTGTGTGGTCTTAAGTTTTCAGCAGCGAGTGCCTATCCTTGCAAATCTCTAGTTTGGGTGAAAGTGCCCGATTGTCCAGCAGGCAAGTGAGGTTGTTCGGCCATCTGATGTTCCAGCTGCATCAAGACACCTGAATATCAGGCTCTGGAAAGATAGAGTCGGGTCAATCTAACTGAGTTTTTGTCTCATGATGTTGGCTTGACGATGAATCTCTGAATTGTGAAACAATTGATTATTCAGAGATACAGAAAAAAGGAAAGCAGTGCCAGGCGGTTTTCATGAGATTCCTCTAGGTTTTTGGAAGTCTTATTACTGGTCTCGCTTCCTTAGAATGAAAACAGGAAGCTTATAGATTGGTTTCTTTCAGCGGCAAGTCTAGAACAGAATGATTAGTTTTTACTGGAGAAGGATATTTAGTACCCTCCAACATGCTACGAAGTTCCGCTGAGTAGTCTTTTCAGAAAGGCCATGAAAAGACGCAAGTGAAGAAAACATGGAAGAAAACACAGTGTCAACACTCAACTTCTAGAGCAAGTATCTCTAGAGAGCTTCGTTAGGGAAGAAAGGAAAGAATTCCATAGGGACTACCTCTATGACAGGTTCTTGAAATCGTGTTCTGAACTTTCAGTCATTTTTGTGAGGAGATTCAGATGCGTCGCAAGCACAGGACTTCAAGTCAGCCCTCCTAACTATGAGTAAGCAAGCTGTCTATTTCCTTCTAACGGAACCGCGAATATCTCTGAATGCCACGTATTAGAGATCTGGTATTATTTCTTTCCAAAGTGTGTTTGAAAAAAAGATCAGCCCCCTAGTGAATTTGATAGAAGCCAATTAGAGTACTCACTTCAAACTTATGAATGACTCAACTTTGACAGCAAAAGGGAATAAATCGCAGGAAGAAGCTCTGAAAGTCTCATAAATTCGTGGTAG
>NZ_DIXC01000086.1 GCF_002435945.1 Mesotoga sp. UBA6090 | reverse complement strand
TAGTTCATATAATCTGAGGAAGAGCAATTTGGGCTTCTGAAGTTTAATTTTGTCCATCTTGCGTTGCGTTAGATCGGTGTGCATTCCGACCATCCTCAAGGGTTTTCCTTCACTGTCTCTTGAGACAATTCGTGCTCTATCACGAACCCAGATAACAGAACCGTTCTTCCCTATTATCCTGTACTCCTTTTCATAGAAGGGTATATCGCCTTAGAAACACCTGTTGAGAACGGACTTCACCTCTTCAACATCTTCGGGATAAATTCTCTTCTCCCATTCGCTGACATGATCAGAGATCTCTTCGTCAGAGAAACCAAACATCTCCTTCCATCGCTTGGAGAAAACAACCTTGCCGGTCTTAATATCCCAGTCCCATATGCCTTCGCCAGAAGCCTCTACTGCGAAAGTTAGTCTTGCGAGGCTTTCCTTCAGTTCACGCTGAATGATTACTCTCTCAAGGGTACTGGAAAGCGCAGCAGCTACTCCCGAAAGAAGTTTCTTTTCTTCCTTAAGAAAAGGGCTTCCCTTTATGTCAAGCCCTTCAGTTAAGGAGACACTTATTGTGCCTATTTCCCTTCCGTTCACAACGATTTCGGTTGAAATCACTCTTTCATCAGACCATTGATCGACTGATCTGTGCTCATTTCCATCGATCTCTATTCTTATCGCCATCTGTTCGGGAAATCTAAATCCCTGAGGAAGCTGTTCCATCACAGATTTAACCGCTTCATCGGCAGTCGAAGACTTATGAAGCTCATTGAATATTCTGTAAACGCAATCCAATTCCTTCATCCGCTTCTGAAGAGCAAAAACTGATCTTGCCAGGTTGTCGCTGCCTTCTTTAGTCGCCACTATAATACCTCTCTCTACTCTGTAATAGAATGATTCTAGCATTAAAAACCTTGGTAGCAATCCAATATTCGAAAAACGGAAAGCCGTACCAGATTAAATGGGACGGCGATAACTCTACAGTCTGCCCTTTTTCAAGGCAAGCCACTGATCATTCAAATATGGAATACTTTATCGAAATTTCTGGGCAGCTCTCTTTGCATTTTAGGCATACAAGACATTCCGAGGTGTCAATCTTCATACCATCATTCTCTTTTTCAATCGCACTTACAGGGCAAACAGTCTGACAGATCCCGCAGGAAACGCACGATGGTTTCTCAACCTTCATACCAAACAACGGTTTTCTCGAAAAGAGAGATAGCAAAGTTCCAAAGGGACACATATACCTGTGCCAAAACTCCTCTTCGAATACCAGAGTGATCAGAAGGGAGAAGACAGTTATATATAGAAGAAGGTTGACCTTGATCTTAAAAACTCTCACTGCCACCATAAGCGAAAGGAAGAGAAGAAGTATAGTCCATCTGAATACATTCTTGAAGATGGTTGGTGTCTTTAACCTCTTCAGTCTTAGCTTTGAATAGAGCCAGTTGATGGGTCTGAAAAGGGTCTCCATTTGACAGATCCAACCGCAGTAAAACCTTCCCATAAGTAGTGCTCTGACCAGACCAATCACGAAAATCAAGAACCACTTCTGGAGATCTCTATTCCTAAGAAGAAAAAAGAATAGGAACATGAAGACAACCTCTACAATTACTCTCAGAGCCGCGACCTTTCTATTTGACACATAAATTTCTCCTTTCAATGAAAGTCAATAGCAAAAGCAGGGTCGAGTACGTGATATAAGTCACGAACGCATAAGAGAAGGCGATTTGTGAGATGGTTCTTGATGGTATAGTCTTTACAGTCCAAACTAATCGGTGGTGATCCGATGAGAAGAATCGACGGCAGTGAGTGGAAGAATCTTCTTCCCTTTCTTTACAGAAACAGGGAGTTCAACATGTTCATAATCGGCGATATAGAAAATACGAGTTCAGATTCGGACAACTTGGAGATTTTTCTCGATGGAGACTTCGATAGTCCCAGAGGGATTCTGCTTCGATACTACAAATTTCTCATTCTTTCCGACGGGGCGGGGATGAATTTCGAACAAGCAGCAGAGGTTGTAAGGAGGTTTGAACAGGCTATGATGCTCAGCGGAACCATCTCGGGTATAGATAGGATAACTCCGTATTTGCAGGACATACGTGAAGAGGAAGAAACTCTGCACTTCGCGGTCTTAAGGGAACCCAATCTTGATGCGGCCAGGTTTGAGGTAAGAAGAGCTACTACTGAGGATGCAGAGAAGCTTCTGGTTTTTCTTTTCTCAATAGAAGAGTTCCACGCAACGGATGAAGAATCCTTCATGGCCACACTGAAAGACGGGAGCACAAGAAGATACATAATTGAAGATCAAGGCAAAATACTGGCCACGGCGGCCAGTACCTCCGAGAGTTCCGATATGGCGATGATAATTGGAGTCGCAACCGGGAAGGATTTCAGAGGGCGAGGTCTCGCTTCGGCCGTTGTATCTAGGCTGTGCGAAGATCTACTCGCCGAGGGAAGGACACCATGCTTGCTATATGACAATCCCGAGGCGGGAAGGATATATAATCGGCTGGGTTTTAGAGAGATCGGCAAGCTGAAAACACTCAGGTTCAGAAAACGATGACCTTCAGAAATCAAGGACTACCCGATCTGACCCACTGGAACAAGACTCGTTTCCGGGTTCGTAATTCGCTGATATAGTCCAAGACTCATCCCCAGTTGAAAACCTGCTTTGAAACTAGTATTGAGACTCCATTTGATCTCAAGAAGTATTCCCACAACTGCCTTCAAATAGAGAGCGTCGGAAAATATCGCTGAGGCGCAACCTCTCGCAATAGAAGATATTATCATCTTCTCTCTCAGAATAACCTCGAATGACAAACTGTATCCTCCTGTAAGCGAGAAAGACCAGGGACTGCCTGAACCAAATATCGAAATTGGAGGTACCGCTCCCACCCCGGAGAAGAAATGTAAGGTAGTAGTTTCGAAGGTTCTAATCCTACCCGCAACCCCGGACCTGCTGCCACGGTTCTCTTTATCGCTGGACCTTCTATTCCAGCTCGCAGTGTGAGCCCCGGGACTGCCACAAAGAAAACGAGAAAGGCAAAGATCGTAACAATCGTTTTCAGTAAAGCCCCTCCTTCTTCAGCGAGATAATATTCCTGCTTGAACGCCTAACGATACGATCTTGTACACATTTGACGGGGCAGTTCAATGATAGAATCTTAATAGTGATTGAGAGTGAGGTGTTATTCAATGGAGCTAAGCGAGATGTCGGCCAGAGAGGTTCTAAAGGCCTTTTTCGAGAGCTACAGGAATCAGGATTTTGAATCGCTGAGGTTACTTTGCACCGATAATATTACCTATATCAATCCCGAGGGACTATCAAGTAATGGCATAGATGAGTTTCTCCAGCTTCTGAAGAGAGAGTTCGAATCATTCGGAGTTCTTTTCGAACCGATATCCTGGGAATCCTCCGTTGAAAGACCTTCATTCTGTTACCTTTCATGGAAAAGAGGCGTCAAGTTTGCTAGAAAAGCCGCCTTAAGGAGAGTTGAGACTTTTGGTTCGGCCTTTCTGCTAAAGGTAGAGAAGAAGTGGCAGCTTGTTCACTTCCAGCAAGCGTTTTCCGGTTCTTACGCGCGCCTATTCAGGACAAGGCAAAAGTAATCACCGGTTTTTCATCTAGGAATCGGCAAATCATATCGCATAGTTTTGAACGCTGTGGAGTTATTGTAAAATACTAGCATAGTACTACGAACCGACTGAACAGATCTGCCCGGCAAGTAACGTCATTTTCAGGAGGACAAATCTGTGGATAATACAAAGAAGGCATGGCTCGTAGTCTTCAGTGGTCTTGGAGTCAACCTCACGCTCGGCGTCCTCTATTCATGGGGTATTATTTCTGCGGCCTTGATAGACGACTTCAAATGGACTGCAACTCAGACTCAAATCCCTTACATGCTGGCTTCGGCGGTTTTCGCTCTCACCATGATTCCGGGAGGAAAGCTTCAGGACAAGTTTGGTCCGAGACCAGTTCTCTTCGTTTCATCGATCCTTGCCGGTCTGGGTTTCTTCTTTTCCGGCCTGAACCTTTCGGTTGCAGGTCTGACATTTTTCTTCGGTATTGTCTTCGGACTTGCAATGGGTTTCGGTTATTCATCGCCAACCCCGGCCGCAGTGAAGTGGTTCCATTCCGACCATAGAGGGCTTATATCGGGAATCGTTGTCAGTGGCTTCGGCCTGGCGCCTGTGTATATTGCGCCGCTGACGTCAGGTCTCATTGGGCTGTTTGGTCTTCCCACGGCCCTTATGATACTGGGTCTTCTATTCTTTCTCATAGTCTTCACTCTCTCGTTCTTCATAAGTAATCCCCAGGAGGGAGTCGAAAAGGTAAAACTGAAGAAGAAACCAAGAAAGACCCACAGACTGGCCTCAAAGGACTATACCCTCAAGGAGATGGTGAGAACACCTCAGTTCTACATATTGTGGACCATGTTCTTCTTTGGAACATTTGCTGGATTACTCATTATTGGCCAGATGTCTAAGATCGGTCTCGAGCAGGCATCGATTAGTAACGGCTTTCTTCTCGTGGTTGTATATGCAATCTTCAATTTCATTGGCCGGGTTACCTGGGGGAGCATTTCCGACTTTATTGGGAGAACGGCTACACTCTTCGCTATGTTTGCCATACAGGCACTTGTTTATTTCCTGTTCAGCTCGTTAACAAATCCTCTTGCCTTATTAATCGGTAAGAGCGTTGTAGGGTTCACATTTGGTGGAATGCTTGCAATCTTTCCGGTAGTGACGGCGGACTTTTACGGTGTTAAGAATCTGGGAGCGAATTACGGTGTGATGATAACGGCGTGGGGTGTTGGCGGTGTTATCGGACCATTGCTCGGAGGAATTGCCCGTGATATTACCGGCGGGTATGAGATAAGCTACATAGTCTCGGCCGTGCTAAGCGTAGCGGGCGCTCTGCTGAGCCTGGTCATCAGGCATCCCGAAGCAGAAAAACGAGAGGAAAATGGGGGAAGGGCCGATGCAAAAGAGAACTGAAAAGCTTAAAAAGATCAGGAAGACGCTTGCCGTACTATCCGACGATGTTCAGTGGAAACTCGAAGACGTTGTTCTTACAATCGGAGACCTCATAGATGAGGACAAGAAAGTAACGGTCGATGTTCTAAGAGAGATAGGTTCGATGGATTCGCGCAGGAAGAAGCTCTTCATGCTCTACATGAAAGCTTCCGAAGAGAGAGACGCCCTGATGAAGCAAAGAATCGAAGATCTCTGGAGTGTTGAAGACGATGAGCTAGAAGAGGTGCTTAAGGAATTATCGGAGCTTTCAATAGATGACGTGAAAACTCCAAAAAAGACTCCTTCAGTAGATTAGAGGCTCTTTTCGATGTATTTCATAAGCGTCTCCAGTTCATCTATCTTTTCATCGACATTTCCTGAATCAATAGCTTCTCTTATGCACGTTTCGATATGTTTGTTGACGACAGTCGTGTTTGCCTTCTTAAGAAGCGAGATCACGGCGAGGAGCTGAGTTGAGATGTCTATGCAGTATCTATCATCCTCAATCATCTTTATTGTACCTTCTATTTGACCTCTGGCTGTTTTCAAGATTCTCAAAGCCGAATCGTGTTTGTGATGCGAGTGACTATTCATATTACTCTTCAATTCCTTTCAAAGCATAGCCGGCATCTTCAATGATTTCTCGCAGGAGGTTCCTTTCGATCTCTTTCGTTGAGAAGACTTCTGCCGTTCCATTGTCAAGATCGACTATTACTTTTTCCACTCCGTCAACAGCTTTCAATGCATTTTCCACTCTCATTCTACAGTGATTGCAGCTCATTCCTTCGATTTCTAATTTCATTTTCTTCCTCCCTTTTTAGATTTTCACTCTCTTCAATCGCAGTGCGTTAGTGACCACACTTACACTGGAGAAGGCCATCGCCGCGCCGGCGATCATCGGGTTAAGTTTTATGCCTGCTATTCCGTAAAGAAGCCCTGCTGCCACCGGAATGCCAATCACGTTATAGAAGAAGGCCCAGAAGAGGTTTTGTTTGATATTCCCTATGGTTGCTCTTGATAACCTGATCGCTTTGGGGATGTTCTTCAGGTTGTCGCTCATGAGGACAACATCCGCTGCCTCAATAGCGATGTCAGTACCCGAGCCTACTGCAATGCCAATATCTGCTTCCGCAAGGGCAGGGGAATCATTGATGCCGTCGCCAACCATCATAACGATCATGCCTTCTTCTTTAAGAACAGAGACTTTCTTTGCCTTGTCTTCGGGCATTACTTCGGCAATTACATTTTCAATACCTACCTGTTCTGCGATCGCCTCAGCCGTCCCAGCGGTATCTCCAGTTATCATATAGGTAGCTATTCCCATCTTCTTCAGCAGGGAGATGGCTTCTAAAGATTCTTCCTTCACGACATCGGCAATTCCAAGTACTGCGGCGATCTTCCCATCTAGAGAAACGACAACAGGTGTCTTTCCCTGACTGGACATCCTGTCCACAAGCTTCATCTCTTCTGCAGTGAGATCTATGAAACGATGATTCCCAATTACTATTTCTCTTCCATTAACTTCTGCGACGATTCCTCTCCCTGAATATGCCACAAATGAAGAGACTTCAAGCAATGGACCACTGTAGGCATTGGAAATAGCCTCATCTAGAGGGTGGGAACTCCTTGCGGCAACACTTGCAGAGAGCTGAAGAACTTCGTCGCGCTTGAACGATCCCAGCGTTTGAATATCTACGAGTTCGGGTCTGCCTTTTGTTATTGTTCCTGTCTTGTCAAATACTATCGCTCCGACCTTGTGAGTCACTTCCAGGGACTCGCCATTACGGAAGAGGATTCCCATTTCGGCGCCTCTCCCTGTACCCACCATTATTGCGGTCGGCGTAGCAAGCCCGAGCGCGCACGGGCAAGCAATCACAAGAACTGCTATCATCATAGACATTGAGAACACAAATCCGTAGCCCAAAAGCATCCATGTGACAAAAGTAACTGCCGCGATTATGAGCACCAATGGCACGAAGTAACCGCTCACAATATCTGCCATCCTTGCTATCGGAGCCTTAGAAGATTGAGCATCTTCTACTAGCTTGATTATTCTCGACAAAACAGTATCGCTCCCGACCACCATTGCTTTCATCTCAAACGTTCCACTGATGTTCGTTGTTCCTCCTATTACCTTTGAGGTTTCCTCGATGTCAACTGGAATCGATTCACCGGTGATTACCGATTTATCGACTGAGCTTGTTCCCTTCGTTACTGTTGCGTCTACGGGAATTCTCATCCCCGGCTTGACCAGTAATATATCTTCAACCTCTATCTCGTCAATTCCAACTTCTTCAAATACATCGCCTTTCTTTACGAGAGCAGTCTCCGGAGAAAGATTCATAAGCCTCGTGATAGCATCGGAAGTCTTTCCCCTTGAGAGATTCTCGAGATACTTACCAAGAGAGATAAGGGCAATGATTACTCCTGCCGATTCGAAGTAGAGGTCGCCCACATAATTGTGGTTGCCCAGAGCTATCTGAACCGTTGCAAAGACGCCATATGCGAAAGCGGCACCGGTGCCAAGGCCCACAAGAGTGTCCATGTTCGGAGTGCCCCTAAAGAGATTCGGGATTCCTCTCAGATAGAAGTCTCTTCCCGCAATGACTATCGGAATCGCCAGTGCCATCTGAATTACGGCAAAATTGAATGGATTGAGATGAGGATCGATAATTCCTGGCAAATTCAGTCCTACCATATGACCCATGGCGATTATCAACAAAGGGAAAGCAAAGATTGCGGAGAAGATCAGCTTCCTTCTGTATAACTTTATCATAGCTTCTCTATTTAAGCGATTCGTTACAAGATTTTCCGTTACTAGGCTTCCGGCCTTATATCCTGCCTTCTCGATGACTCTTTTCACTTCGCCGATTCTTAGCAAATGGGGGTCGTATTCGAAGGAAGCGGTATCCGAAGAGAGACTCACGCTCACTCTCTTGATACCATCGAGCCTACCTATCGCCTTTTCAACAGTCGCAACACAAGCAGCACATGTCATGCCATCGATCTCTATTACTGCTTTCCTCGTAGTCTGCATATTCTTGAGATTGTAGCCCGCACTCCTTACAGCTTCGAACAATTTATCTCTATCGATTTCGTGAGACACTTCGAATGTCAGCTGTTCACTTGAGAGATTCACAACTGGATTCTTGACTCCTTCAACTCTTGAAGCTGCCTTTTCAACTGCTCTAACGCAAGCTGCACAGGTCATGCCTTCAACGATATATTCTTCTTTCACATGATTCTTCTCAAAACTCATCTCATTTCTCCTCAGACAGTGCCTTTTTCAGCTCCTCGTACTGCTCAATAGAGATCTCTCCATTAGCCAATCTTTCTCTGAGAACTCTCATTTCTTTGTCATATGAGGAGTAGACAGTCATTCGACTCTTCAAGATGTCGGGCTTAAGAAAGAATACTACCGCAAAGATTACTATCAGGAATCCAAAGAACATCATCGTATCACCCCTTCCATTGGGTTACCTCCCCTAGGGGGGAGGGATATTTACATAATACTATGAATCCTGTCGGATTTCAATGCATTACTTGAAGAATTTCACTGAGCAGTATTAGCACAAGGATCAGTAGCGGAACCAATAATGAAGAGAGTGCTTGAATTCGGTTCTACTCTGAGGTACTAGAAAACCACAGGTCTGGTTGCGGTCCCTTTCTTATGTTGTCACTATGATGACTCAGTCAACGGAGTCCTTTTTCAAGAGCTTCGACTAGTTTCCTGCAGAAATCAGGGATGTCCTTCACCACTCTTCCCCAAACTAGATTGCCATCAACTAATGCTGGCTCGTCTACCCAAACTGCACCCGCATTTATTAGGTCATCTTTTATTCCTTCGCTTCCGACGGACCTGAACCCTCTGACAATTCCGGCGGATATTCCTACAAGGCCTGCGTGGCATATCATCCCAATGACTTTTCTCTTTTCATGAGCGCTCTTCACTAAATTTTTCACTTCTTCATATCGTCTCAGTTTGTCGGGAGCCCACCCTCCGGGTATAAGAATTCCATCTAATCCTGAAACATCTATCGACGCAAAGTCTGAGTCGGATACTGCCTGAAGACATCCCTTACCGCTAAATTGCCTGTCTTTTTCTTTGCCAGCTATGATTACTTCTGCACCTTCCTCTCGAAGACGCATCACGGGCACCCAGAATTCGAGGTCCTCAAATCCATTTTCAACCAAGACAACTACTCTTTTCCCTTTAAGTTTCACAACGCACCTCCTAACTGCTAAAGAGTTATTTTAAACCATTCTAGAGTAGCTTCAATGATCTCCCTCACCTTATCCTGCCTTTCGAAAAGATCAAAAATATGACCGGAGTCCTGTTCAAGTAGTCTGTTAACCCCTTTATGGTACGTGATGAAAAGTCTGGAGACTTCTGGTTGGGGAAAGACAAGATTGTCCTTCGATCCAGAGACAACCAGAAGTGGCCCATCGTAGGAAACGATCTCGGCAATAGGATCTATCAGAAACAGTTCATCAAAGAACTCCTTTCTGAGAACAGTTTTTCCACCCCAGGAAATCTCTGCGGTGATTTCCTCTAGTGAATCTGCTTCGATAGCTCTATCAACGGAATCCTTACCGAGAAGTGCCGAGTACGTGTGAACGGGTATTGCGACTGCCGACCAGAGGGCGACACTCTTGACTCTTGAATCGCGGGCTGCGAGACAGGCTGCGACGAGACCGCCCTGGCTGAGACCGATTACGCCGATTCTTCTGCTGTCTATATCTTCCGCTGACGAAAGAAAGTCAATCGAAGATATCGCATCGTATATCTGTTTCGTGAAGGTAGTGTCCTTCCATTCGCCATCACTGGTTCCAGAGCCCCTGAAGTCAAACCTCAACGATGCAAGCCCCTTTTCGGCGAAAAGCCTTGCGGTCATCTCGTAGAGGGATTCTTCAGAACCGTACACAAGAAGATCATTCATATGTCCCAGGAATCCATGAAGTAGCACGATAATTGGAACGGGTCCTTCTGAAGATTCTGGACGTGTCAGAATACCGTTTATTCTCTCTCCCTCGATGGAAAAGTGGACTTCGCTTTCCGTGACGATATGATATGAGTCTATGGAAGTAGCGAAACAGCTCATCGACAATGAAATCATCAACATGATTAGCAAAGCTCTTGGTAGTGACTGTTTCTTCACATGTTCACCCCCGTGTATTGGACAACGATTACTCTAATATTCTACCCTTTCGATTAGGTCGATGCTTTAGACTCGGGCTTAAGAATGAGCTTCTCAACTTACACGACTGGAAATCTGTGAGCGTGGCTCGCTGTATTCACCAGTTGCTTCATGCTAAAATAAACAAATAGAAGGTGAGAGAGTGGCTAGAGCGGAAATTGATGCCCAGATTCTTTTGGGTGACCTCGAGAGTATTCTTCAATATCGCCTCAAGAGAAGAGAAAAAGAGCGAATTTTTGACGCCTACGAGTTCGCGCGCTTTCATCACCAGGAGCAAATGAGAGACTCAGGGGAACCGTTCATCAGCCATCCTATTGAAGTTGCGAAGATCCTTGCTCAATTCTCGGCAGATAACGATACGATTGTCGCTGGCATACTCCACGATATTGTTGAAGATTGCAATGTGCCTCTTTCCGAAATTGCCGAAAAGTACGGCGAAACAGTGGCCCTTATTGTGGACGGAGTGACCAAGATAAGCAACCTAAAACTCAACGAAAAGCTTGAATCAAAGATCGTCAAGTCGAGAATGAAAGTTGAGACTCTGCGCAAAATGCTTCTGGCGCTTTCCGAAGACCCGAGAATAATAATCGTTAAACTTGCAGACAGACTGCATAATATGAGAACACTTGATTTCCTGAAAGATCCGGAAAAGAAACGCGATAAGGCAAGGGAAACGATACAGATCTATGCTCCCATTGCTCACAGAATAGGTATGCACAAAATACAGGCTGAGCTTGAAGATCTTTCTTTCAAGTATGAGTACCCCGAAGAGTTCAAAGAATTGAAGTTCAAAGTCAATAGAAAACTCAAAGAACGCCAGGACATTATGGACGAGTACAAGGAGATTGTACTTCGGGAGCTCAGAAAGAATAGAATATCCGCGTTGATTGAAGGCAGAGTGAAACATCTATACAGTATATGGCAGAAAATGATAAAGAAGAATAGATCTTTTGACGAAGTATTCGATTTAATCGCTCTCAGAATAATTACTGGAGACGAAGTGAACTGTTACAAAATACTTGGGGCAGTGCACTCTCTTTGGCCACCGATGCCCGGTAGATTCAAGGACTATATTGCTGCTCCAAAATCGAACGGCTATAAATCTCTCCATACAACTCTGATTACTCACAGGGGTGAACCTCTCGAGATTCAGATAAGAAGCGAAAGGATGCATAAAGAGGCCGAATATGGAGTTGCCTCTCACTGGGTTTACAAGGAAGGCATCGACGTAAAAGACAGAACATGGTTTACGCAGCTTGTTGATTGGC
>NZ_DIXC01000085.1 GCF_002435945.1 Mesotoga sp. UBA6090 | reverse complement strand
TAGTCAGTATCACGGGTCTCGATGTTATGGAATCAAGTATCTTCCTTACAGGCATAAAACCAAGCACTTCTTGATCCCAACCGCGCGCCCGCACAATTTCACGATCGACTTCCAGTCTTTCTGCAAGTGATTCAATTGAATTGCAGTCCTCTAGGTTAACTTCCAGATCCTTTCTTCCCGTACCTATGAGGTGAGCGTGAGAATCCACAAATCCCGGGTATACGAAGCTGCCGGCAATGTCTATTTCCAATGCCCCTTTGGAGGGAGTCGGGGAGAAAACTCCCGCACTCATGTATAAGTCTCTTCGGAGGTATTTTCCATCTTCCACCGAATAAATTAGACCGCCTTTCAGCGAGTAATCTGTCATTGTTCTGCTCCGAAACTTGCTGCGATTAGACCTCCTAGAGCGGCGTTGTTTATCAACAAGGAAATATTCGAATCAAGAGTCTTGCCGTCTGAGAGCTCTGCCAGCCTACTAAGAAGATATGGAGTCAGCGCCTTTCCGGAGATGCCATTGGTCTCTGCAGATTTGAGAGCTGATTCTATGAGGGTGCTGAGTTCATCAAAGTTCATTGAATCTGCTTCTGGTATTGGGTTTGCGACCAAAACTCCTCCCTCAATTCCCAGCCTCTCCTTTTCTTTCAGAATCTGAACGGCCTCTTCAGGCGAATTTATCGTCAAGTTGATTCTGTAAGGGCTTTTCGAGCAGTGGAAAAGGGGAAAGCAATCGGTTCGGTAAGCGACTATCGTTACTCCAAAGGTTTCGAGGAACTCAAGCGTTTTAGGAACGTCCAGTATGCTCTTGACGCCTGCAGAGACCACTATCATTCTCGTTCTCGAAAGCTCTATTATATCTTGAGACACATCCCAGTCGATGTCCCTATGAACTCCGCCAATTCCACCGGTGGCAAGAACTGAGATTCCGCTCGTTCTCGAGATGGCCATTGTGGCGCTTACCGTTGTTGCTGCATCTCTCTTCATTGCTGTCGCATAGGCGATCTCAGCAGTGCCGACTTTCAAGACATTCGAGGCCATACCAAGTTTCTTTATCTGTTCATTTGTGAGACCGACAACTATCTCTCCTCCGAGAATTCCGATAGTCCTGGGAGTGCCTCCGTTTTCCCTCACGGCTCTCTCCATGTTCAAGGCAGTCTCGAAGTTTATTCCTTTAGGAAGGCCATGAGCTATGACAGTAGATTCTAGAGCAACGTCTTTCTTCAACTGGGTTCACCTCTCATGAATTTGAGATGCCGGAAAGCATTGGATTTCACTACGAAATCATCGGCTTGACGATAATCAACGTAAGGTGAAGTTGATCTCTGAAGCAGCTTCCCTGCTCCCTGACTGAATCAATTTTATCAGAATGTGATTGAAAAGGAAGAAACGTGATGCTATAATTTGCTCATTGTGCCCCTATAGTTCAACGGATAGAACGGCGGATTCCTAATCCGCAGATGAAGGTTCGATTCCTTCTGGGGGTACCAGAGCGAGGTTATCCTCGCCTTTTTTATTGGCAATTAGCATAACGGATAGTAGCACAGAAAAGGCTACTTAGGATTCGCTAATTAGTCGTAAATGCCGTCTTTTGCCTCTGCTTGGGTTTGAGAAGAATACAATCTGGTCATAGAATTCAAGTAAAGAACACCAATCTTCGAGGAGGTAATGTTGTGGCAGAAAATAGTCTGTTCCAAAATGCACTGAAGCAGTTCAATAAAGCTGCCGATGTAATGGATCTTAGCCAGAGCATGAGACAGGTCTTGTCTTTTCCGAAGAGAGAACTCACAGTCAATTTCCCCGTCAGAATGGACAACGGAGAGATCAGGGTTTTCACGGGACACAGGGTACAGCACAATATCGCGAGAGGTCCAGCAAAGGGTGGCGTTAGGTACCACCAGAACGTTACTCTTGATGAAGTGAAGGCACTTGCTTTCTGGATGACTTGGAAATGCGCCGTGGTAGGCATTCCTTACGGAGGCGGAAAAGGCGGAGTCTGCGTCAATCCGCAGGAGCTCTCTCTAAGCGAGATCGAAAGACTCTCGAGAAGATACTTCTCAGAGATCCAGATAATCATTGGTGAAGGAGAAGACATTCCTGCACCGGATGTGAACACAAACGCCCAGATAATGGCCTGGTATATGGACACTTACTCCATGAATGTCGGTCATTCCGTCCTTGGAATTGTCACTGGAAAACCTCTGGAAATTGGAGGTTCCAAGGGTAGAACAGAAGCTACCGGCCGAGGAGTCAGGGTAGTTGCTGAAGAGGCGCTCAAGTATAAAGATATGGATCCAAAGGAAGCAAGGGTAGCCGTTCAAGGATTTGGCAACGTCGGTTCTTTCGCTGCGAAACTGATATATGAAGAGATGGGTTCGAAGATTGTAGGTATTAGTGACGTTTCCGGCGGCCTCTACAATCCAGACGGTTTCGACATTGACGATCTTATGGAGTACAGGGATCAGAATGACGGAGTAATTGACGGTTATCCAAAGGGTCAGAAGATAACCAATGAAGATCTTCTCGGGCTCGACGTCGACATCCTTGTTCCTGCGGCTCTTGAGAATGCGATAACCGAGAAGAATGCAAGAAACATCAGAGCCAAGATAATTGTTGAGGGTGCAAACGGTCCTATGACACCTGATGCGGAAGATATCGTTCTGGCGGAAAATACTTTCGTTGTGCCCGACTTCCTTGCCAATGCCGGTGGAGTTACGGTCTCCTACTTCGAATGGGTTCAGGGACTGCAGCACTACTTCTGGGATGTTGAAGATGTGAGGAGAGCTCTCCACAAGATCATGAGAGAGGCGTTCGGTTCGGTAGCATCTACAATGAACAAGTACAACATCGACATGAGAACGGCTGCTTACGTTGATTCTATTGAGAAAGTTGCACATGCTACGAAACTGAGAGGAATTTATCCCTAAAAATAGAGGAAGTCGTTTTTCCGGAGCGGAAGACCTTTCTTCCGCTCTTCCAATTCTGTGGAGGGAAAATCAGATCAGGATCTTTCTGACAAAAAGAAGTTATCTTCAACTCTATAGGCGGTAAGGTAGCCTCCGTAAACACAGCCGGTGTCGATCCCAATCTTTCCTTCTTGAACGAGAGGACCGCTTATCAGAGGAGTATGGCCGTAAACCACCGTACGATTTTTCAGCGGATTGGAACTCTTGAGAAAGGGTTCTCTAATCCACAAAAGATCATCTGAACTCTGCTTTCTGAGAGGGATGCCCGGCCGTACCCCAGCGTGTACAAAGACGAAGTCGCTCTTTTCGTAGTAAAGGAGAGTTTCGTTTAGAAACTCGATATGATAATCAGGAACCGATCTGATGCTGCCGTAACTCCTGATTGTCGTTTCCATACCGTTGTATGCCCATATTGTGGACCCCTCGGCGCCTCTCAAGTAATCGAGAAACATCTGTTCATGGTTTCCTCTGATAAAGTTGCAGCGATGGTTAACTGAAAGCGCAATCAGGAAGTCTATGACTCCTCTGGGATTGGGACCACGATCCACATAATCTCCGATGAAAACAAGAGTGTCGTCATCTTTGAGCTTGATTGCTTTAATGAGTCTCTTCAGCGGCGACAGGCAACCGTGAATATCTCCAATCGCATATGTCAAGCCAGGAAACCCCTCATAAACAGTTGCCAGAGAAAGGAAATAACTATCCCTGCAACGGGGCTGATGATCCACTCCTTCTTGTTGTCCTTAGAAAACACTGCACGGAAGGCCAGTCCGGCTAAAACGGAAACAATCACCCAGTTCCAGTGATTTGCAAGAATGAAGATAAATATAGACATTCTCTCAGCGATCCCGATTGAGTCGGTAGCCTCTTCCGGCAGTATACTCCCACGAAGAAAGTACGTGACACCCACGGTTACCAGAAGCATTCCCATAAGATACCAGGAAAACTCCACAGTGACAAGTGATTCGACGAGGAAGCTTCTTCCAAGTAAGGTGAGAAAAAGAAGCAGGAAGAAAGCAATGACTTCGATCAAGGGGTTTGACAACCTCTTGCGGCCCATGTCAACAGTGACTGTCAGGCCGATAGAAAGTATCAGTAAAAGTATTCCAAGAGGACTTGATAGAAAGACGTCGAAAGTAAAGGCAAGGAAGATCAGAACGACCCAGATGAAATGAATCCAGAACTTCTTATCGTCCATCTTTGCAAGCTTTCGATTATTTACAAATGCATGATCAACCACATAGTAAGCCACCAGAAGATGTAATGGCATATCTCAACCTCCGATCTTCTTTTTGCTGTTCCATGGTAGCACAGGAACTAGAAAGGTTGCAACAACAAGTGCGGCAAGAACCCCAAACCCGAGGCTTATGCCGAATGTGCTCAGGAGTTTTCCCTTTGCAAAAATGAATGAGAAGAAGGTTAGCATGGTCGTTGCCGAAGACATGGTTATTGATTTGAAGGTTCTGGCCAGCTCTGAGTTCTTCTTATCCATAGAACTATATATAACGTAAACAAGTGAGTCTACACCAATTCCAATTATCAGCGGGGCAGAGATTACAGTGACAAAAGTCGTTTCAATTCCAATCAATTCCATTAAACCAAACATCGACATCAGAATTCCAACCATCAGAACTAATGTCTTGAGGCCATCTACGATGGACTTTCTTTCGATAGAAACGACGACAAAGATTGCTACGAAGGCAACCAAACATATCGGAAGGGAGACGATTCTCACAAGATCCATCAGGTAATGGAAGACTTTGGGATATCCTCCGAAAGAAGCTCTGAGTTCAGGACTGAGACTGTCGTAAATAATCTTGATTACATTGTTTCTGTAGATTGTCGATGATGGTTCGGAGTTCAGAACAAAATACGTCTCACCATTGGCAGCCTCATAGAGAAGCTGATCCCTCAGGCTTTCCGGTATAACCTCGGTAGCAAGGTCAATAAGATCATTCGAGCTTTCAATGGATCCCGCTCTGTCAAGCAGTTCTACGACGAAGTCATAGTAATTTGCTTTCTTGAAGACTGCCTCAATTAACGGAGAGTCTCTCAGTGCATCGATTTCCCTGGTAACTTGCTGAATCTGGTTAATGTGATCTCCCTCTCCTCCTTCGATAACAGAAAGTATTGAGAAGGAGCTCTTGAAGTTTGGGTTCTGATCGATTTCCTCATGCGCCCTTCTTAGAGAATCTATATCTGGAAGTATAAATGGCACTGTGTTTATAATACTTCCCCCGAAGGTTCTTTCAATTAGGGAGGGAACTGCGATCAGTTCTGAGTCGGTCGACATTAGTCCCGGTGGAGTATAGGAAAAGCTTCTAATATTGTTCAGACCAAGATAGCTGAGCATCAGGATAAGCATGAAGACAACTCCTCCGGAAACGACGCCGAATCTCAAGATTAACTTCGAGATTGTCTGGAAAAATCTATCAAGCAGGTGAATGTTTGCCTTCTTTCCCGGATCCATCACGGTCTTGATCGAAATTGCCGGGAGGTAAACTGTCATTACGACAAAGAAGACAACAATACCGATTGCGGAGAGAATCCCCAGTTCCCTAATGGCCGGTGAGTCAATAACCGCAAGAATCGCGAAAACCAGCGCAGTCGTGATCATACTTGCCGATAGAGGTTTTATGAGCGCTTTGTAAGAGTTGTGCAGAAGGGATACTGGATTCTTTTCTCTTGTAGCTCCGTCTGATAGTCTCGTGAGCATGTGAATTCCGTAGTCAATTCCCAGTCCAAGGGTTATGGCCGTTACGAAAGTGGTGATAATATTCAGCGAACCGAAGATCATATATGAGAGGCCGAGCGTAATGAACATAGAGATTGCCAGAGACGAAAAGACATACAGAGTGATCTTCAGACTCGAGTATGCAAGAAAGAAGAGAAGAGATATTCCAGTCAGTGAGAGTATTGTTGTGAGAATAAAGTCGTCGCTCACTTGCTTGTGCGAGTCGTAGGTCCCGAAATGGTCTCCTGCCATCCCATAGGAAACACCGTGGGATTTGGAAATTTCAGTTACCCACTCTCTCAAGCCTGGTATAACTCTTTTCACGTACGAAACGTCTGAGGAAGGCCCATCTAGCCTGATGCCCATGACCAGCACCATTGGATCATTTGCGGGGACAGACTCCGGTAGTCTTACGAAATTCATGAAATCATCTTCATGAGATTCATCACCGACGAGAGCCTTCAGTTCTTCAAATCCAATTAGCATCTGTCCAAGACTGCGAATGGCGGAAAAATCATAGTTGACAAGCATCTGCACTGTCCTTGTGAGATCTTTGTCACGGTTTCTCATCGAAGCCAGTTCGGCCGGATCGACCATGAGCAGTCCAAGGGGTCCGAGATCCGACATGAGATCGAATCTCACAAAGGATTCGATGTTTTTAAATTCAGCTGCTCGGTCGTAAATTTCTCTTGCCGCAGCCACCAGATTTTCTTTGCCCTTTTCGGTCTTGTCATCCGTTTGAAGAACGACGTAGGTGACACCTCCGGATGTGTCAGCGCTAATGAAGCGATTGTACTGCTTCACAATCGGATCGTCCTGCGGAAGTATCTTTAAAAGATCCGAATCAACGCTAAGCTTTATCGAAAGATAGGCACCGAATGCACCAAGGATGATGAAAAACACTATTACTGCCGCGCGGTGTTTTATTACTAACTCACTCAGTCTCTGCAACTAATCATCACTCACCATCAGTCATCTCTTGTCCATAGAAAGGGCGTCTCTAGTATAGCAACTTTCGTACGGCTTGCTTTTATTTGAATCGGCGTCCGTCAGATACTCAGTTTTTTGTAAGAAAATGCCTGACGGGAAGAAAAGGTATTGAATAGCGTTCTACGGTCTGCAGGAATAATTGACTAACAGAAGTACCTTCTCTAAGAACCACAACCGGTCCGGCGCCTGAGAAGACATCCGAGACAAACCTTCCCGGACTGAAAGAGTTCATAAAGTGCACGCTGCCAAATTCAAAACCTTCTTCCAGGATAGAGTTATAGTCAGACTCCATTACTAGTGTGTAGCCTGGGACGTAGCTTAGTATGAAAACTCCGTAGTCAACAGACTCCAATTTTGTTACAGTGGTTCCGAAGAGGTCAACTGTTTCTATTTCTCTCGAACCTTTCTTACCAGTCTCTATAAAAAACAAAGTCTGCAGTTTCGAGAAGACCTCGGAATAGGGAGAGATAAATGTCCTGACACCGTTTTCAGTCGACATAATCCAGGGACCAACCCTTTCCCTCTCGAGTTGTTTAAGCACTGAACTGAATTCTCTCACGGCCTCAAGATGGTTTTTGAAACCCTCGAGAACAGGCAAGAATCTATTTCTAAGAAAGAAGTCGGGAGCTGCACTGCGTCTCCCGACATTCTGAATACCTTCAAAATTGAGATAAAGTATGACCAAAAGCCCACAAACTAGAGCAATCAGCGAGATTACGATTGGCAGACTTGCGATCTTCAATTTTCAGTCTTCGCTCCTAATTGCTCAAGTATCGTCTCGAGAGCTTTTGATAGCTGAAGGTCATGTTCGACATCTACTGATGCCGTCGATAGTGTCAGCTCTCTTCCATCTTCTCCAGGAACGTCTTCTCCCGGCTCTACAACTATATCAGGTTCTATCCCCTGAAGATGGATGTCATTTCCATCTGGAGTGAAATAGTGGGCAGTGGGGAGCCAGATTTCTCCACCGTTTGAAAGATTAAACACAGTTTGAACGGCTGCCTTTCCGAAGGTCTTGGTACCAATTACCGTTGCAAGCCCGTGATCCTTCAAGGCGCCCGTCAATATCTCTGAAGCCGAAGCGCTTCCACCATTTACGAGGACCACTATTGGTTTATCTGCGAAGTAGGTGTTGTATCTCGATCCCCAGGAGTTGTATATCTCTTCTTGCCCATCTCTGTACCTTATCGTTATTACTCTTTGCCCTTTAGGCAACATGAGTGACGAGATATTTAGAACACTCTGCAAAAGTCCGCCTGGATTGTTTCGCAGATCGATTATGTAGGCCTCGCTGTTTCTGCTAAGGTTCAGGGCATCCTGAAATTCATCATAGGTGGGTGCGTTGAAGCCTGTTATCTGTATGTAAGAGATTACGACGTCTTCGACAGTTAGCAGTTCACTCTTCACGCTCCTTATTTCTATGAACGCCCTTGTGATTTCCACGAAGAAAGGTTCTGAAACAGATTCTCTATAAACCTCCAGCACCACATCAGTTCCGGGGTCGCCTCTCAACATATTGACGGCGCCGTAGTAACCGACATCGGATACAGGGACATCGTCTATTTTGAGAATCAAATCGCCTGTCTTCAAACCCACCTTCTCAGAAGGGCTTCCAGCCATAGGTGCCACTACTTCTAGACAATCGAATTCTATATTGTACTGGACCGTAGACCCTATTCCACCGTATTTAGAGGTTGTGTCAAGTTCGTTTTCCTTTGTCTGGACAGGGTCGAAATACCATGCAAAGGGATCGTCCAGTCCACGCATTGTTCCCGTCAGAGTCTCATTTAGAATCGCGTCGTAATCAACCTTTTCAATGTCGTAATAGTTGCGATCTATGTAGTTGAGTATCTGAAATACCGGACTGAATTTCTCGAAAACCTCATCTTCCGTCGTGGACGTAAACGCCCCGAGAAAAAAGACTGAGACCAGTACTGAAATCGACACGAATATCTTAAGGGCTTTCCCTTTTGACATTAAACTTCCTCCCTTCAGCTTTTATGCCGAACACCAGGTATGTAGTATGACCAACCATTCTGTCTTCCGGTCGAAACCTTTCGGGATTTGTCTTGTAGTTTCTAGCCATTATCTCCCACACCTGAATATCAATAATTCCGAGACTTCTAAGAATCCCGATCGTTTCCTGAACCTGGTTGACCGTAGGACAGATAACGCAAATCCGTCCGCTTCCCTTGAGAATCGTTATCGAGGTTTCAAGAGAAGCAGAAGGTTCTGGAACATCGAGAAAGAAGGCGTCGGCACTTTCCCTTATCTCACATTCAGCGATCTCCCCCGCTACGAAAGTTACCCTTTCAATAAAACCCAGACGGCGGACGTTCTTCTTTGCCTTCTCAAGAAAATCCGATCTCTTCTCATAAGATATGACTTTGCCCGATTCGCCCACCTGCCGGGAGAAGACAGAAGTCATTACACCTGTTCCGGTACCGGCTTCATAGACTACGTCTCCCGGTTTTATATCCAGGGTTAATAATATGAATGCCATATCCTTTGGATAAACTATCTGAGTAGATCTTTTCAAAGAAAAAACCCCGTCGATCATCGATGGTTTGATCAGGTAAGCATCTCGAAGACCGAGGTTTATTCTCTCACCGAATTCCTTTCCAACCAGGGAATCCATAATGAGATTTCCGAAATGAGTTTTGAGAATGCCACCTTTCTTCACCTCTGAGAAGTACTTTGTTTCTTCATCTTCGAGTAGAATCAGTACGTTGTCACCGTATTCGATCATCTAGACTCCTCTGAGTTTAATTATGTTCTCAATAAGATTGTCAAGTTCCTCGATCTGCCCGGACTCATTAGCTTCGATAACGCACTTTCTCGCGTACCCCTTGACAATCATCTCGGATACTCTTGAAAGAGCGGAGTTGACGGCCGAGACCTGGGTAAGAATGTCTCCGCAAACCCTGTCGTTTTCAACCATTTTCTGCAGACCCCTGATCTGGCCCTCGATTCTCTTCAGTCTGTTTAAGACCGCCTTTCTGGTCTCTTCATCTACTTCTTGCATGCCTCCACCTCTTCAGGAACCGAAAACACTTCCGCCTATGAACTCCTTGATTATGGAAGTTCTTGGAATATCTTCCAGATTTGTCATAGGTAGCAGGTAGTCTATGAACCTAAGAAGCCTCTTTGCTTCAAGATACTCGGGTACTGAATCATCGATCTGAACAAGCAAAGGCTCTGCAAATCCCTTCAACGCAGCCAGCTCATAGACAATCGCGGAATTAAACATCACATCTGCCTCTTCCTGGAAGGGGAATATGTACTTGTCCTCTCCTCTTCTTACACTGGACCACATTCTTATTGTATCAAGCGCAGAGTGTCCTCTAAACCTGTTGTCGCGTACAATCCTGCGCAGCAATCTGACGTCAGTAGTGGGTATTCTGTTCAGATTGTCGAGATTCATCTGAGTCAGAGCGCTGACGTAGATCTTGAATTTTCTTTCCCGAGGGACGGAACTGCTTAGCAACTCGTTCAACCCGTGTATTCCTTCGATTATTACCGGCTGGCCCTCGGTGATTTTGATCGGCCTGTTGTGAAATCCGCTCCTTCCTATAACAAAATCGAACTTTGGAAGCAGGACTTCTTTCCCATCGAGAAGTTGCGAAATCTGTTCGTTGAATAGATCAATGTTTAGAGCGTATATCGATTCGAAATCGTAGTTTCCGTTTTCGTCCTTTGGAGTCTTTTCTCTATCAACGAAATAGTCGTCGACAGATATCTGGACAGGTTTCATGCCCAAGACCTTCAGATGTAGCATCAGTCTTTGAGAAAAGGTCGTTTTGCCCGAGCTTGAGGGTCCTGCAATCAAGATAAGGTTGGGCTCACTGTGTTCGGCAATGCGATCTGCAATCGCAGCGATTTTCTTCTCATGAAGGGATTCCGCGATGTTCACGATCTCTCTGATTTCCTTCGGTCCCCTGCATATTATTTCGTTCAGCTCTCCCACCGTCTTGACACCGAGAATCTTCCCCCATCTCTCATGCTCAAGAAAGACGCTGGATATCTTCGGCTGGTCGACAAATTCGGGAAGTCTCTCTGGTTCTCTCGTGCTGGGAAGATTGAGAATAAAGTAATCTCCATAAGGGAGCAGAGCGAACTTCTTCAATGTGCCGGTTGAATAAGGCATGTAGCCGTAGAAGTAGTTCAAATACCCCTTACATCTGTAGATATTGACGGTAGACTTTTTCCTGTATTTGAAAAGCAAAGCCTTATCTCTCTGCCCGTCTTCGTCAAATGACCTTATCGCCTCGAACTTGCCTAGGGTATCTTTCTCGAAAACGGCATCCTCTTCCACAAGTTCTTTCATCCTGGTCTCAATCATCTTCAAGTTCTCAGGGGAGATGTCGATTCCTTCGATGTCACAGACAAGACCAGGACCCCTTGAGTGGTGAACGTTTAGCTGGGCGGTTCCAAATAGCTCTCTGATTGCAATGAAAAGAATGAATAGAGTTCCCCTCGTGTATATTCTAATCCCGTCGAGTGAAAAGAGATCAATGAACTCGATTTCCTGCTCATCGTTGACTTTTCTGCAAAGTTCTATAAGAGAATTGCCGGATTTTGCAGCCATTATGGGAGCCCTGTGAAAACCGTCACACATTCTGGAAAGTTCATAGAAGGTTGTCTCTCCGGTTACTGGGATCTTCTTACCCAATTCCTTTACGAAAATCTCGTGGTTAGCCATAGTAGAATCACTCCAAATCATTGACACCACAAATAGTCGATGTTAGAATCTATTTGCTGTGGGGCGTAGCCAAGTTGGTAAGGCATCAGATTTTGGCTCTGACATTCGTAGGTTCGAATCCTGCCGCCCCAGCCAGAAAAGGGTGGCTATTGCCACCCTTTTTCGTGACTAGTTAACTGTCCCGCTAGCCTCACTCTCGAAACTTACGTCCAGATCGACATCTCCTATTGGTGAAGGTGTCTCGTTTTCAAATGGAACATTCAGTCCGTCTGAGCCGATTTCCGTGTCTAGACCTGTGCCGAGAGGCATGTCAACGTCCGTTGCTTCGTCCGTCTGAGTCGCGTCGGTGCTAGCTTGAGCATTCAGCTCGGAAATCTGGAATTCGATTGTCTCGAGTAGCGATCCAATTGTCTCGTCTTCGGGATAGTATTCCAGAAGCTTCTCCAGGTAGTGCTTTTCTGCCATAAGGTAGATCTCCATCATCGGTTCGTTCTGTTCTAGATTTGCCATCTTCTCGTAGATGTCAACAAGCAGATAAAGTGCGCTTACCTTCAGATCAGTTGCAGCTTCTGTGGAGTTAATTACCTTTCGATTCAAATCACCTTCTATACTCTGAATGGGAGAGTCAATCAAGAGAGATCTTGCCTGGGCTCCAAAGTACTGACCATAGTATTGAAGGTAACTGTCCAGCAAGGCTGGGTTCTCTAGCAAAGGTCTCACATTCATGTTGTAAGAATTCTCGTTGTATATGTAAGCTACCTCAGGATTGTCACCGTCAATCTGGTACATGTAGTTCACGACCCTAGTTGAATTGGGCATTACCGAATACAGGTACTTGACGGAATTCTCGAAACGCAAGTTCTTGTCGTCGAAGACCTTACGCTTCTCGGCAAGCATTTCTTCGACCTCTTCAAGGCTCTGAACACCAAATTCTCTCATGTACTCGCTGGCTCTTTTTGCCTCAGAGAGAATGCTTCTAATCTCTGTCTCGGTTGAGGGAATCGTCTCAAGCTCGCTCTCGATTTGCTCAGTCGACATGGATGTTGCCGTTGCCGGGAGCGTTAAAAGAAGATCCTGGAGATCCTCAAGGTCAAGTATCTGATTTCTGAGATTTCCTATCTCGCTTTCAGCAAGCTCAGTGTAGAAGACCACAGGAAGGAAAGACTCTCCGACAAGTATGTTCCCAGATTCATCAAAGTAGTCTCTTTCAAGCTCTTCAAGCAGTTCGGAGGCTTTTTCTGGATCTGCCATCGCCTCGTCATAGCTGGCGTACATTTGCAGGTCGGGGTCATTTATTTTTTGCGACAAATTGTTCTTGTCCCTGTATTCGGAGATCCATGCGTTGAACTCTTCGTTTTCGAACTGGGTGAGCTCTGATTGATAAAAGGAAGTGTTGGCGAACTCCTCAAAACTGTCGAAAGTGGTTTTGTTGTTCACGAGTATAAGGTGATAGCCAAACTGAGATTCAACAGGTCCGACTACAATACCGGGAGTTGCATCAAAAGACGCGTCTTCAAACTCCTTAACCATCTGTCCTCTACCAAACTCTCCCAAAGCACCGCCATTGACTGCGGTACCTGTATCGATTGAGAAAACTGTCGCGGCATCGGTGAATGAAATTTCTCCGTTATCAATCATTGTCTTGATCTCTACCGCGCTGGCTTCATCCGTGACCAGAATATGGTTGGCGTCGACTCGCTCGTAATTCAGCTTCAGATCCTCAAGGTTCTCCTCAACGTATTTTTGGAATCGTTCATCCATGTCGGGGATAGCTTTGTTAGTCACATTAATTGTGAGCAGTTGTGTCGCTACGTAGTCCCTTATCAATTCAGTAAAGGCATCAACTGAACCATACTGGTAGATAATCGCAGATTTTGTCTCTTCCTCGGCAACGTATTGATCTACGACTCTCTTGGTTTCGGAATCTACCTGCTCCGCAGTCGGGAGAACCTCATTCTCAGTCGCGTACAGAAGTAGTGTCTTCTGGTCTACGAGTGACTGGAAAATATCGTATCTAATTCCCATCTCGCTGGGATAGTTTTCCGTATCAAAATATGGATCGAGGTTGTACCCTTGACTTCTTAAGTTCGTAAGCGTATCGCGTACTGATGTTTCATACTCTGAATAGGTAATCCAGTATTTAGAATCTGAGAGCGGCGTGCCGTCCTTCGTGAGACCGCCCACACTTTCACTGAAAGAGATTACGGAGCCGGTATTCTGCGGGTTACCCTGGGGGCCCCCTCCAATATACTGTGCAACGGACCACCAGATTATTCCAACTCCAAAGAGTATGGCCACTACCCAGACAACCGGCCGCTGAATAGATTTCATGAAATTAGAATTTCCTCTCGATTTCTTTTTTGGCATTTGCTTTTCAACTCCCTCCAAGCTCCTAATACTCTACAACCAATAAGGGGAGGTTTATGCCTCCCCCGGCTTCACGAATTATACCATAGCAAGTATGCTCTTGTAATTGGCGCAATGTCTAGAATGACGGCAGATTTAACTAACCAACCTGCTTTGCGTAGACTCTGAAGTCTATATTCGGGAATATGGAATCCACCCATTCAAGTGTCTTCAGTTTGTCTTCATCAATTGAGTCGTTTTCGATTTCACTGTACAGCGAGAGCAACCTGTCAATATGGGTCTTGGTCCGATTTACTGCGTATTCCACAGTTGTGTTGGTAGTTATAATGAATGCCCAATCGCTTGACTGAGCAAGGAGAAGCTCTCTTGCCATCTGGTTTAGAGCCCTGATCTTGAGACGTTTGTCAGTTCTCTCATACTTTCTGGCCAGTTCAATCATTCTTTTGGAGCCTTCGTCCAGGTGTCTGTAAATCCAGTCGTTTCTGCCGTTAAGCCACACTTCGTTGTAGCCGTTGGCTCCCCAGGTGGAGATGTTAGGAGTGACGACCTGAGCCTGTTCCATAGATTTGATGACTTCGGGCGGGGTCGAGGGAACAACGGTACTGTCTCCGTTCAGTTCTCTGAAAAGCTCCTCGATGAAGAGGGGACCTTCGTACCACCAATGACCGAATAGCTCGGCGTCAAAAGGCGCAACAATCACGGGTTCCTCTCCGTCGAACTGAGAAGACAGTCTTCTTATCTGCTCTCTCTTCCTGTTGGCGAAATCCTTTGCATGCTCAACAGTAGCCCTTCTTGCATCATCAATGTCATAGTATTGTTTTTCGTTGAGAGAAACATCCTTACCTGTTATCTTATAATACTTTATTCCTGTATTGCACCGCTCACCGCTGGGATCTATGTACGGTCTGATGTAGTCTTCCTCACGGTCGAACCCCACGTCCCTGTAAAATTCCCGGTACCTCGAGTCTCCCGGGTAGCCCACCTCGGAACTCCACACCTGCTGGCTCGATTCGGGGTCTCTTGCAAAGGCAAAGACGTTTTCCGGAGTGACCACCGGTCTGTATACCCCATATCTCGGAGCGGGATCTCCGTACCATAGGCTATGAGAATCCACAAAGAAGAAAGAAAGGCCATGCTCGCGCAGGTAAGAATCGAAGCCGGGAACGTAGCCGCACTCGGCGAGCCAAATTCCTCTGGGGTCCCTTCCTGTATGTCTCTTGTATGAATCAACTCCTATTTCAATCTGTGCGTTTATCGCCTCGGGGAAATTCGTCATCAGCGGCAGAAAGCCATGTGTAGCGTTACACGTCACAATTTCCAGCTCTCCGCTTTCCTGAAGTTTGGCGAATTCTCCGACTAGGTCTCCATTGCATTCATTGTAGACAGTTCTTATCTCCTCCAGTTCCCGCAGATAATGCATTGCCAGCCTATTGGCCGCCGGATGCTCAGAAAGGGTCCTGGAGATTTCGTTTCCAGCAAGTTCGATCGATGAACTCAGGTAATTGAGATGTTTCTTCTGGAGGTCTTTGTTGGCGAACATCTCCATTAGAGGAGGAGTTATGCTCATTGTTACCCTGAAGTTTACTCCGTCTCTCTTAAGCCTTCTGAACCCTTGCAGTAGTGGAATATAGGTCTCTGTAATCGCCTCGAACAACCATCTCTCTTCCATAAAACTTGGAAAGTCGGGATGATTTATGAATGGCAAATGTGCATGGAGCATGAGGACGAATCTTCCTTTTTCCATACAATCACCTTCCACTCTTGCTCTTCGAGATAGTCTTTATGAACTCATCGGAAGAGGGATTGTCGGATGGTCCAGAGGACTTAGCGAGCTTTCCGAAAGTGAATTGCTCTTGTGAAGCTTTTTGTTCTCTTCTCGATCCCTTCTTCAAGTCCACCCAGATTTCATGGTCTGTGAATCTTGGTGAATTCCTGGGGGTTCTCGCAATTCTGGACTTCAACACACTCTTGAAATGTCCGTCACCATAGTAGCCAATTTCAGCAATGTAATCTGCGTCCGGAAAATCAATCTGAAAGTACCAGCTCCCGGCGTCGACCGAGATGTCTGCTTCTTTGAATCTGTGAGCGTTTTTTCCATCGTAAATAATGTTGGTAATGTCGCTGACTCTTACCAGAAGCTTTGATGAAGAACTCGCAAGGTTTCTGGCGGTCCATTCCGATAGATCCCACATCACATACACCCAGTAGGGATTAATCGGGTGAATCGAGACAAAGTCGCGAGAGTACGATGAAGGTATTTGCGCGTCGACGGGTTTTGACGGACGAAGAATTTCAGAGGGGCTCTTAACTGGAATGCTGCTGGATTGTTGACTGCTTTTCTGAGCATACTTCTTCAGTGCGCGAGCAATATCCTTCTTTCGCATTGTTCTCTTGAGATTGATTCCTATCATCTTCGCATAACGACGAAGATCCTGAATCGTCGGGTCGTTGCTTAGAAAGGACTGTATTTCCTCGTTGTTCATGGTAAAAACCTCCTGGGCATGATTTCCTACTCAAGTAGATGATATCACACTCCAGGAAGATAAATCAAGGGATTATAGGTAAATAACAACGATTATTATCTGTTTCCTTTCTCAGACAACTTAAGTTACGAGTTTTACGAAATATCTCTTAACTTATCTACTACGTAATCTGCCATATAGTCGCTATCCACTTGGAACTGAGAACCATCATTCATCACTTTGATGGTTACAATGTCTCTTTCAATTTCTTCCTTTCCAATCAAAAGAGAAATTTTTGCCCCTATTCTTGCCGCATGTTTCATCTTGTTGCGCATATTTCTCTCCATTACATCAACGAACGTCGATACACCCATCTTGCGGAGCCTTCTGGCGTAGTCAAATCCCCTCACGCTTTCTTCTCTTCCGAAAGCCAGAATAGCCACTTCGGAGGTTTCCGGTCCATTGATCTTCACGCTTTCTGACTTGAGAAGCATCACAATTCTCTCAAGGCCTATTGCAAAACCAACTGCAGGGCAGCTCTTTCCTCCTATGTATTCGACCAGACCGTCGTATCGTCCACCGCCGACCAGTTGATCCTGGCTCCCGAGGGAAGAAGATCTTATTTCAAAGGCAGTTCGCGTGTAATAGTCAAGTCCACGCACCAGAAACTGATCCACCTCATACTCAATTCCTGCTCTCTGCAGATACCACTGTAGTTCCTCGAAATGGCTCCTGCAATCGCTGTCAAGGTACTCTAAAATCCCCGGAGCTCCGTGAACCAGTTCCTTATCGATCTTGCAATCGAGCAACCTAAGAACGTTGGTGTCGTATCTGCGCTGACAATCGGGACACATCCCTGGAAGTTTGTCGCTATAATATTCTTTGAGGGCGGTCTTGTAATCCTCTCTGCATGCAGGGCAACCGATTGAGTTTATGAAAAGCTTTGCATTGTTGATCTTCAGTTCTTTGAGAAAGCTATAGGCCATCTCGATTATCTCGAAGTCGGCCAAAGGACTCTCGGAACCCAATATCTCGGCACCGAACTGATGAAACTGCCGCAACCTTCCGGCCTGCGGCTTCTCATAACGGAACATTGGACCGTTGTAGAAGAGTTTAACAGGGGACCCTAGATTTACGAAGGAGTTTTCAATGAACGCTCTCGCAACACCTGCAGTTCCTTCTGGTCTAAGAGTTATGGATCTGCCGCCTTTGTCTTCAAATGTGTACATCTCTTTCTGAACGACATCCGTCGATTCGCCAACGCTCCTCTCGAAAAGCTCGGTCGCTTCGAATATGGGGGTTCGTATTTCGGTGAATGCGTACTTATGGGAGATATTTCTGATTGCCTCTTCGACGAAGTGCCAGTACTCAATATCTTCAAAGGCAATGTCCTGAGTACCTTTTATTCTGTTAATCATGACTTTATGCATTCCTCCGTCTTCTAAATAAGATCTTTCCATCTCTCAATAACTTAGTTATAGCATATATGACAACCAGAAACTCGAGTCTTCCAAGAAACATGCCAATTGTCTCGGTCCATAAAAGTCCTGCAGGCGCTCCCGGGGCAGTTATCCCTACCGAGAGGCCCACGGTACTCAAGGCAGAAGCATATTCGAAGGCCGAAAAGGCCATCGAGTGGCCATATGACATCAGTACTCCCGTGCCGACGGCATAGGTCGAAAAGTACAGAGAGAAGACGAGCAAGATCTCTTTCACGAGAGAGTTGTCTATGTATCTTCGAGTTTCACCTTTCCAAATCTCCTGCTTCAGGATCGCGTCCTTCGGAAGGAAATACCTTCTTATTTCCAGCCAGAGTATCTTTATTAATGCGAACAATCTGTACTGCTTGAGACCGCCCGAGGTTGAATCAAGATCACCGCCGAATATCATCAGCAGCACAATCAAGTAGATTCCATAATGATTCCAGGGCACAAAGTCAACGGTGGAGAAACCCGTGCCAGTGAGAGCAGACACAGTCTGAAAGAGACTGTGTCGGAATTGCTCTGCTCCCGAAGAGTAAAATACTGCCAGAGTTCCAGTCATCAGGAATGGAGTGAAAATCGCGAGAATAATGAACATCAGCTTGGGTTCCCCGTTGTTCCAAAAGGCTCTGAAGTTCTTCTTCCAGAGCGTGTAATGAATTCCAAATCCAGTAGCTCCAAGCAGCATAAGGATGATCGTTATGATTTCAATAGAAACACTGTTGAATTCTCCGATAGACCCAGATCGAGTCGAAAACCCCCCTGTTGCCAGAGCGGTCAATGAGTGGTTCACCGCATCGAAGAAACTCATGCCGGCCAGTCTGTACATTATTACGCCGGCCAGAGCATATGAACCGTATATTACCGCGATTGTTCTCGTTGAGCTCTTGATATTAGGAACTAGATTGTCCATCCGTCCTTCGGCTTTGTAGAGGCCAAGTCCGGCTGGTCCAAGAATTGCAGACATCATGATAATCGCAATACCGGCTCCTCCAAGGTACTGCATAATGCTTCTCCAAAGAAGGAAAGTTTCGGGAAGCGTTTCAACATCTACCAGGGTCAAACCTGTCGTGGTCCAACCGCTGGTTGATTCAAATACTGCCTGGGTGAAATTCAGATGACCGCCAATGATAAACGGGAGAGCGGACAGGAGGATAGCTATCACCCAGGAGAAAAGGACCACTATCGCGCCTTCCTGGATGGTTATCGGTGATCCGGGACGTACTCTCATAGTCAGCTTAAGCATCAGTCCCATGGCAAAGCTCAGCACAGCCGTGGTTATAAAGGCGAGACTCTGGACAAAGACATCGGGATTCCCGATGCAATATAGTAATGGGATCAACAACACAACTGGAAAGAATACAAAGAGATTCCCGAGGTATCCAAAGACAAGTCTATATCTCTGTTTCAAAAGATTCTGAAACATCTACACCTCTCCTAGAAGAGTTTCGAATACAGAAGATTGGACAATGGGACTGCTCAGCACCAGAAGGACATCACCCATTTCAATAACTGTGTTTCCCCTCGGAATAACTACTTCGTCATCCCTGACTATTGCCCCAATGACGCTTTCGTTAGGAAGCGGAATGTCTTTGATCGCTTCTCCAAGAATTGGAGACTTCTCTGTCATTTCTATTCTGAGAATTGACACTTTTTCGGATGAGGGGAGAAGGTTAGTGATATGTTCTCTGAAGAGGCTGTCTTCAAGAGCCACTCCAAGGATTTCAGTCGGACTGACTACGCTCTTTATACCCATCTTCTCGAAGACGGCCTTATTGTCGGGGTCATTCACCATGGCAACCGGCCTCTCAATTCCATACACTCTTGAAGCCGTCAGACAAGCAACTAGATTGTCCTGATCGTACGGCGTTAAGGCCACAAAGAGGTCGGACCGGTCAAGCTCAAGTTGCTCCAAAACGTATCTCTTGCTTCCATCGCCTCTCACGATGACTGCTCGGAGCTTCTTAGCCATTTCGTCGCAGAGCCTCTCATTCTTGTTTACTATCATCACGTTATGACCTTTGCTTAAGAACCTTCTAGCGAGGTGGTAGGCAATCTTCTCTCCGCCGATCAGCACAATCTTCATTTTTCATCACCGCTGATGAAGTAGAGCGCATTCTTTACGTTTTCGACGGCTAACAGAGTTGGGCAGATCACTTCTATTCCAAAGTCCGAGAACATCTGGATGTTATTCGGGTCATAAGCTCTTGCAACAACCCGAGGAACTTCGAAATACTCCTTTGCTGACATCGAGATCATCAAGTTCGTGTTGTCGTCTGTGGTAAGCACCAAAGCGACATCAGCCTTGTCGAGCTTGGCTTCTTTCAGAACATCAAGCTCCGTTGCGTCCCCGAGGATGTTGAATCCAGTGAATTCATATGAGAGAGCATCGAAAGAAGACTCGTTCCTGTCTACTACAACCACACTGCAACCTATTGAAGAGAGCCAGTTGGCCATTCTCGATCCCAGCCTTCCGCATCCGAAGATAACAACATAGTACTCATCTTTTTTGATCGCACCCTTCATGAAAGGCATGCTTACTCCTCCAATTTCTTCAATTCGTCTGAAGCTTCTTTAAAATCTCCGTCAAGCGAAAGCGAGGCCTTAAGGTGTTTGATAGCTAGTTTGGGTTTGTCCTTTGCCACCAGCAGAGCGTAAAGAAAGTGTGGAAACGGGGAGTCGGGAAAATCTGAGAACAGTTTGCTCATTAGCGATTCCGCGCTACCGGTTTCACCTTCTTCGATCAATTTTCTTATTTCTCGTGCACGCTTGTATATGCTGTCTTGTTCTCTGAGGGCAAGCTCGAAAGCATCTCTGATTTCCTGGGGCGTAAAAGGCTTTGTCAGGAAATCAACTATGCCTGCTTTGAATGCACTTCTCATCGATTCGGGAGATATATCCGAGGAGACAACTATTACGGGTATTGAGTAAGCTCTATTCTTCAGTTCGTTGAGAAATTGAATTCCATTCATTGAAGGCAAACTCAGATCGGTGAACAGGAGGTCTGGCTTCCGCTTCTCTATTTCTTCCAGGGCTTCCTCAGCTGTAACGAAAGTATGCACTTCGTTGTCTTCGTTCTCCATGGCCTTTTTGACAATTCGCCTGACATTTAGCTCGTCATCGACCACGTAAACGAGTGCCATGCAATCACCTCCACAACACAAATCATATTACCATATTAAGCTCAAATAGTGTTTGAGAGTTTCCACCAGAGGAATTCTTAGAAATTGTTCGTCTCGAACTGCTTCTTTGCGAAGTCAAAAAGAAAGGATATGGCAAAGCCGGATACAATGAGAGGGAGGTTCAATACCTCAGTAGTCAACAGGCAACTTGAGATCACTAATCCCTCCAGCCAGACACTAAATACCACAAGAACCTGGTATATTGAGAGCACATAGGAGAAGAAGCTTCCAACCAACAGATGTGAATACCGTTTTCTGACATCGCTTTTCTTCTCAGCAATTCCAAAAAAGTAGATAGCGGAGTTTATGCCGATGGTGGTGGCAAGAAACGGATCGTGATCAGTCAGAAGCAATCCGTAGAATGAGTTTATCGCTAGAGCTGCAAAGAGTACTCCACCGAATATGAGCCAGAATGTTATCGACCTGCCTCTCATAGTAGTCCCCCAACTATTCTTACGATTAGTGCAACGATATAGGCAACGGCAAGACTGTAGAAGACGGAGAAGAATACATATTTGTGGCTTCCGGTTTCATTCTTTATCACTGCAAGTGTTGGCATGCACGGAACATACAGAAGTACAAAAACAAGGAAGCTCAAAGCTACTTCGGGTGTAATCAACGTTCTTATAGCACCAAGGGAGCTTCCTGAGACGCTAAGATTTCCAGAGAACGTTGTGAGCGATGAAACGATGACTTCCTTTGCGGCTATTCCGAAAACCAAACTGGTTATCATTTCCCACGTGTAACCCAGGGGTATGAACAGCGGTTCAAGTGATTTCCCGATCATGGCGGCGAAACTCCCTGTCCCTTCTGAGGGAAAGTAACTGAGAAACCATATTACAACAGAGGCGCCAAGTATTATCGTACCGGCCTTTTCGAGAAAGTGACGCCCCTTGTTCCAGGTATAGAGGATTATTGAACTGAGCCTCGGTTTCCTATAACGTGGAAGCTCCATTATCAATGTGGAAGGCTCACCCTTGAAGAAGAGCTTGTTGATCAGCAGCGCCGAGAGCACCGTTATAACAATGCTCAAAACGTACAGGAAGAAAATCACTACACCGGCTCTTGCGCCGAAGAAGGTGCCTGCAATCAAAACATAGACGGGAAGCCTCGCGCTACAAGAGATAAAAGGTGAGACAAGAATGGTAACTATTCGCTCTTTTGGTTCGGAGATCGATCTTGTCGACATAATAGATGAAACATTACATCCAAATCCAAGGAGCATAGATATGAATGAGCGCCCGCTGAGTTTCATTGCGTACATTGGTCTATCAATAACAAAGGCTGCTCTAGGCAAGTAGCCGGTTTCTTCAAGAATTCCAAGCGCTAGGAAAAGTATGAAAATGTTAGGCACGAAGACCAAAACGGCTCCGACGCCTCCTATTATTCCCTCAACAACGAGAGAACGAAGCCAATCTACGCCGATGAAGCCGCCAAATGCGCGACCCAGGCTTCCGAGCAGTTCTTCAATCATAATCGATAAGGGTCCTGAGATAGTGAAGGTCAGCTGGAAGATGATGTACATAACCGCAAGGAATATCAAAATCCCAAGAAATCTATGAGTCATAACGTGATCTATTGCTTCAGAAAAATTCCACCCTATCTTTTCTTTACCCTTGACCGATGTGGAAAGGATCCTCTTTATATATTTGTAGCGAGTTTCGGCGATTTCCACAGAGAAGTCGTAGTCCAGAGTTATTCCCGTTATTTTTTGAACTTCGTAGTCCCTTTCCAGGAGCTTTATCGAAAGCCAACGTTCGTCAAATCCTGCCAGAGAAGGGTTTCCCCTTATTCTCTCGGATAGATCCCTAAGGTGAGCTTCCACTTCATCAGAGAAAAGATAGTGGACATGGCTGCTGCTCTTGGTACTCTTCGCAAGAGTATTCTTCAACTCTTCGATACCTTCGCCTGTGACCGCCGAGGTAACGACAACCGGAATGCCAAGCTGCTTCGAAAGCTCGTTCTTGTCGATCTCAAAGCCTGCTTTCCTCGCTTCGTCGACTGCGTTTACTGCAAGAACTACATCTCCGCGAAGCTCAAGAACTTGAAGAAGAAGATAGAGACTTCTTTCCAGGTTGACGGCATCACCTATGACCATTGCGACACCTGGCTTCTCATTCACAAGGAAATCCCTAGCTATTTTTTCATCGAGACTGGTGGCACCCAGAGTATAAGTGCCTGGCAGATCAACAACATCCACGGTGTGATTGTGATGCTTCATCACTCCGGCTCTCTTTTCAACGGTAACGCCGGGCCAGTTTGCAACTACCTGTCTTGAACCGGTGAGAGCGTTAAATATACTTGTTTTCCCAACATTTGGGTTTCCTAGAAGTGCTATTGTAGATTTTCTTGACTCGATTCCGTCTCGATGATTTTCCACGACTGAATTTATCTCTCCCTAACTATGATTCTCATTGCCTGGCCTCGCGAAAGTGCGGAACGGATACCATTTGCGTTTATCTCGATTCTCTTTCCAATGTTGCCGGTAACAGTGATTTTCTTGCCTACTTCTATCCCAACCATCCGCAGTCTCTCCCTGAAGCCCATTCCACCATTAATGATGCTGACGAAGTATTCTCCATTTGAAGCATATGAAAGCGGAACGGAGGAGGTTTCGACAAGAATCCACATCGAAATGTCCTCTCTAAGGGTAATGTCAGTTCCCTTTATTCTGAATACTTTTGGGTCTCCGAAGGGGGCCACTTTTACCAGCTGGATCTCTTCACCACTTACGAAACCGAGACCACACAGTCTCTCTCTTGTTAGAGGAGGAAGCTCCAGTTTTCTTATCTTGCCCATTTCTCCTTCACACATTCTTGACAGAGGAACGACCATTGACATCACCCTTATTGAGAATTTGTCTCAATAAGATTGTATCATTAAACGACCCTCGGTGCACATGAATGTGGGAGAAATACTCGGGTGGATCGCCTTTCAAGGCTGAACTTGGTTATCTTTAGTTTAACAATTGACGTATAATCTTTGAGAAGGGAGTGGTTGGATGCTTAGGATATACCAAATTGATTCATTTACGGCGGTTCCTTTTGGCGGGAATCCCGCCGGGGTCTGTCTCCTTGATGAGGAGATCGACGAGAGACTATATCCAAGAATTGCATCGGAAATGAATCTTTCGGAAACCGCATTTGTAAGACCAGGTGCCGACAAGAATAATTATGGCTTGAGATGGTTCACACCGAAGGTTGAGGTAAAAATGTGCGGCCATGCGACTCTTGCCACAGCTTGGATACACTTCACCGAGCTTGGAATCAAAGGCGAGATCTCTTACGAAACACAAAGCGGGAAACTGGGAGTTAAGTACGTTGACGGGAAGATAGAGATGAATTTCCCTTCTGATAACCCTTACAGAGTGAAAATTGATGAAATGCTTGGGAGGATTATCGGTGTGGAAGGTGAGTGCTACTACTCGCCTCTTACTGAAAAACTGCTTTACATAATCTCCTCGAAATCGAGACTTGAGAACCTATCGTTTGACTTTGGTCTTCTTAAGAACTGTGATTTTGGATACACGGTGAAGGGACTGATCGTCACTTCACCCGGTGACGAAAAGTTCGACTTCTACTCGAGATACTTCGCTCCCTGGGTGGGAATCAACGAAGACCCGGTTACCGGTTCGGCACATACTGTTCTCGGGCCGTTCTGGTCGGCAAAACTTGGCAGGAAAAGACTCAGTGCCTGCCAGCTCTCCTCCAGAAGAGGAGAACTTGATCTCGAACTGCTTCCAAATAACAGGATTCTTGTTCTTGGAAAGGCCGTTACTGTGATAAGAGGCACTATTTCAATCTAGATTCGTCTGGATCGGGTTCAATTCTAAGACTTGCTTCATCCGTCGGCTCGCGCGGATTGACGGTGGCAAAGACCCTTTTTGACGGATCTTCACTTGCGAGAATACAAGAGAAGATTGTGAGGAGCAGAAAGATCGGTCCAAGTGAAAATCCCGCTACTGCAACCTGACTGGCCAATCCAATATTGGCAAAACCTGTCGCGAAAGAGAACCAGGCAAAGACGAGTCCCGAAAAAACGTCTGCTCTGAAATGAGTGAGTAGCAAGGCCGGAACGATCAGTAGAAACAGCAAAAGAACCGAGGCTGTTTCTTTGGAAGAGAAGAAAGAAAGACTGCTGAGGAGAATCACTAGACTGAACGAAAAGGAAAGACTTCCTAGATAGCCTGATTTGATGTGCTTGACCACATCGCCGTATTTCGGTCTACTCAGTCTAAAAAGCTGACCCGAAAGAAACACGATTGGAATCGAAAGAATCAGAGACAGGCCTTCAACCCCTCCGGCGGAGAAGAATATCCAGCCGGCGAACATGGCATAGAGCGATAGAAGCCATACGTAATCAAAATCCCTTTTTTCAATCTTTCTGAGGAAGAGAAAGTGAGTTGCGATAAGAATCGGCCACATAAAACTCCGAGAAACAGCGGCAAAGAGGTATCCGCTTTGATCGGTAACGAAACGCTCGGTGAGAATCACACCGAGTACGTACGAAAAGGCCCATATGGCCAGGAAGATCATTATCAGATTCTTAGAAATTTTCATGTCGCCGCCTCCGGTCAAACAGGAAAGAGGTCCACTATATTGATTGTATCTTGCCAAGCACTGACTTCTCGATGCCCTCTAGTCTGACAAAGGCTTCGTCTCTTTCCTTTGCTCGAGTATAAATGTATATCTTGAGTTTCGGTTCGGTTCCGGAAGGCCTTATCGCGTACCATGAGCCGTCGTCGAACAAAAACTTGATTACGTCTGATGCAGGGGTCCCGGTTTCGACAGTCCTTCCGCTGAGAATGTCAGTAGCAGTGGAGCTGAGAAAGTCTATGTACTTCACAAGCTTTGAATCGCCGATTTCAGTTGGGTATTCCTTTCGATATTCTTTCATTATTTTCCTGACTCGCTTCTGTTCCTGAACACCTTCTAGAACCATCGAGATCTGCTTTTCAGTAAATACTCCGTATTTGACGAAAAGCTCGTCAAGAACGTTCAGTAATGTCTTGCCTCTCTTCAGGAAGTAAGCTGCCATTTCACAAAGAAGCATTGATGAAGAAACGGCATCTTTGTCTCTTACAAAGTTGCCCGTAACATATCCAATGCTTTCTTCGTAGCCGAAGATGAACTTGCCCTCTCCCCTCTCTTCTATTTCGAGGGCTTTGCCGCAGATATTCTTGAATCCAGTGAGAGTCTCGTAAGTCTTCACTCCGTAGTTGTCCGCAATAGTTTTGGCCATGTCTCCTGTAACAATAGATTTCACGATGAATCCATCCCGGGGCAGAGAGGATTTCTCTTTCATGGAGAGAAGCAGGTAGTTGACAAAGAGCGCGCCAGTTTGATTGCCGTTCAAGGGAACGAAATCGTCATTCTTTCTCACCATTACTGCCAGCCTGTCGGCGTCCGGGTCGGTTGCCAGAAGAATGTCGGCGCGCTTTTCCAGCCCAACTTCTCTGGCAAGTGCAAAGGCCTTTGGGTCTTCGGGATTTGGATAACCGACCGTCGAGAAGTCTGGATCTGGTCCCTCCTGTTCTGGGACAACGAATACATTTTTGAAACCTCGTTCACGCAATACACGGCGGACGGGGACGTTTCCCGTGCCATTCAAAGGCGTGTAGACTATTCTAATTGACTTGTCCAGTTCTTCTTCCGAGTCTCTCAGTGTTAGTGACAAGACCTTCGATATGTAGAGATCGTCAAGCTCCTCTCCTACTTCAACTAGCAGGCCTTTAGTACGAGCTTCATCAAGTTCAATCATCCTTGGTCCGTCGAACAGCTCGGTACTTCGGATTTCTTCATAGACCCGATCTGCAATATTGGAGAGAACCTGGGCACCGTCCTCCCAGTAGAGCTTATAGCCATTGTACTCTTTGGGATTGTGGCTGGCGGTAATCATGATTCCCGAGATGGTGGAGAGTTCGAGGACCGAAAAAGACAGCAACGGTGTGGGCCTAATATCATCAAATAAATAGACCTTGATGTCGTTTGCAGTGAGCACCGCCGCCGCGATCTCGGCAAATGTTCGCGACATATGTCTCGAATCATGGGCAATTACTACGCCTCTTTCCCTCCACTCTGGATTTCCTGAGAGAATGAGATTCGCCAGACCCTGCGTAGCCCTCGCGACGGTATACTTGTTCATTCTGTTGTCACCGGCACCTAGTTTTCCACGAAGCCCGGCTGTGCCGAACTCCAGTTCCTTGTAGAATCGTTCCTTTATTTCGGTTTCATTCTCTGCGATTGAAAGTAATTCTTTACGCGTATCCTCATCGACTGCAGGACTATCGAGCCATCTCTGGAAACTGCTTTTGTAATCCATTTCTACCTCCTTTACTTTCTTATAATTATATCTGACTGTATTGTATCAAGCATACGTTCAAGAGAAAAGCTCATCGCTCTATCTTCGCCGCGCGGTGATCCAGCACCGTCTTTTGTTAGTCCTGAGTAAAGCGGCGCATTGTATAATCGCAGAGGCTGCACGAAAAACCCGGGGGGGTGTGGTTTTGCTTTACAGAACTATTATGGTTGGCGAAAACCTTGAATCAATGCAGTGTGAAAAGCATTTTGAGAGTCTTTTTGACGTTGATTTCGATTATCTGGTCGGTCTGGGAAAGGATATGCCGACTATTCTTTTCATAGACGCGAGCAAATACAGCAAAGATGTTCTTAACGACTGGATCTTTGCATTTACGAACATCATTCTGATTAACAACAACCCGATTCGGGCATTCCTAATAAGGGGTTATTCTGAAGAGCTGCAGGAATTCAAAGGCTATTACCGAGTGGTCAGCAGTTACAAGAGTTCGAGGCAGATTGTTCAGGAAATTATCAAGAATGTCAATGACAATCTAGATAAGATGATTGGAAATAGCAGCAGAGTCATTCAAATGAAGAAGATGCTGGTTCTCTCGATGTTTTACGATGGCTCAATAATGATTCTTGGAGAGACGGGATCTGGTAAGAATCTCCTGGCAGAAGTGATAGCCAAGCTCTCTCCCAGAGGTTCCAGGCCTTTCTACTCGATAAACTGCGCGGCGATACCGGAAAACTTACTGGAAAGCGAGCTGTTTGGATACAAGAAGGGCGCCTTCACCGGCGCAACTTCTGAGAAAGTCGGTCTTATCGAACAGGCAAACAACGGAACTCTCTTTCTCGACGAAATCGGAGACATGCCGCTGAATCTGCAGGCCAAGATACTGGCAATAACTGAAAACCGGGAGTTCTTCAAAGTAGGTGCAACCAGACCAACAAAAGTGGATGTCCGGTTTATAACTGCAACCAACAGGTATGACGATTCGGCCATGAGGAATGATTTGCGATACAGGCTTTCCGCTGTGAAAATAGATCTCCCGCCTTTGAGAGAAAGGAAGAGCGATATCTCACTAATCTTCGACGAAATTCTTGAGAAAAAGGGATACCTCGTCAAGTTTGAGAATATTCCGCAGGACCTGAAGGAAAGATTCCTGTCATACAGCTATCCGGGAAATGTGAGAGAACTGATCAACATGATTGAGGAGTATCTGGCGGTGAATGATGTTGTTCAAGCTTCCGTCAGTTCCTCCATGTCGAAGAATGTCAAGGTTCTAGCGGAGGAGGCAATAGTCGCCAGAATGGTAAATGGGACAAGTTACAAAGACTTTCTTCAGGAGGTCTACAAGAGCGTTTCGCAAGAGCTTCTATTGCAACGTTCGGAAGTCCTGGGAAATGACATAAATGAGATTGCCAGGGAATTTGGCCTCACAACAAGAAGGATAAGAGATCTGCTTGCAGAGCTAAACAGCTCTGCAAGAACACTTGCTCTGGATGACGATGATGAGTGAATTACCGATCCATGAATTCCTCCTTATCTCTGAATATTAATGTATAATCTCTGGAGTAGGAGGTGTTCTTTTGGCGGTACGAAAGCTCAGTCTTCCCACGGGAGTTGAAGTCGCCGAGCTTTTCGGAGAGTACGATCGAAAAGCCAAGTTTATTCAGAAAAAACTTGATGTAAGGATTTCTATTATTGGTGATGAGATCTGGATAAAAGGCGAAGACGGTACTGGAATTGACATAGCTGGAAAGATTGTGGATGAACTCGTTCAAATGAGCAGAGACGGCCATCTTGTAGAGTGGAGGGAGTTTGAGTATATTGTTGATCAGCATCTGCAGCACGACGAAGATGGAGAAAGTTTCAAGGGGGTTTACAACGAAGTAAAGGAGACAACTTTACTTTCCAATAGAATAAGACCCAAAACGATCGGGCAGAAGAATTACATGGAAATGATGAAGGAGAGGGAACTCGTCTTCTCTATCGGTCCCGCCGGAACTGGAAAGACTTATTTGGCGGTAGCAATGGCCGTCGATTTCCTGAAATCAGGCAAGGTACAGCGGATAATTCTAACTCGCCCCGCCGTTGAGGCCGGTGAGAAGCTGGGTTATCTTCCTGGAACTCTTCTCGACAAAGTTGACCCTTATTTGAGGCCCCTCTACGACGCGCTTATGGAGATGATCCCTGCAGAGAAACTCGCTTATTACAGAGAGAGCTCGATAATCGAAGTCGTTCCTCTTGCATATATGAGAGGAAGGACCCTGAACAACTCTTTCATAATTCTTGACGAAGCTCAAAATACCACTTATCAGCAGATGAAGATGTTTCTTACCAGGATAGGCTTCGGATCAAGGGTAGTTGTTACGGGGGACATAACTCAGATTGACCTTCCGAGGGAATCGGGGTCGGGCCTAGTTGTTGTGCAGAAGGTATTGGGGTCGATCTCTACAGTCGGGTTTTCCTACCTGACAGAACAGGACGTAGTGAGAAATCCCCTTGTGAAAGACATTATAAAGGCTTACGATGAGTATGAAAGAGAAGAAAAGGTCGAGGAATAGCGATATTCCTAAAGTCCAGTTCCCTCTTGAGAGACTTCTGAATATCAAAGATCTCACGAATTTTGTTGTCTTTCCCGTATTTCTTGCCCTGCTGAACAGGTTGCCATTCCTTGCGCTTCCCTCAAAACCCTTTCTATATTTTGTGGGCTCGGCGATCCTCTGGTATATTTTTGCTGAAAGGTCCGTAAGGAGCAACAGGTACTTCAATCTTCACAGGGCATACAGGATAACATTCTTTTCGGTGGTCGCTTTTGGGGTTTTTGTGAATTCCTTTGTGCCCTCACTTACAGATGAGGCCTTATTGCCGGAGATGACTCCAATCTTTCTCAGTGTGTCAATGGTGACTGTACTGATAGGTTATCAGGAAGGAATAGGCAGCGGATTGTTTATGTCGTTCCTTGCATCTGCCAATCTCGATAACTCACTTGAGACTTTTATCTTGTTGTCTGTAGTAGTGCTGGCGACAGCGCTTACAACAAGGGCAATAGAGAGAAGAATCGAAATTGCCAGAGCCGGATTTGAAGTCAGTTTGATATTCGTGGCGATTAACGCGATCAGAATAATACTCCAGGGAGAGCCTTTACACGCGGTGGATCTGCTGATTGCTTTTGCCAATCCGATTCTTTCTTCGGTAATCGTAATTGGAATAGTTCCTTATCTGGAATACGCAAGCAGAATCTATTCGAACACTGGCCTCATAGAGTTGGGGAATCTCTCTCACCCACTGCTGAAGAATTTATCGATATACGCACCTGGAACCTATTATCACAGCATATCACTTGCCAACCTTTCGGAAGCCGCTGCCGAGAAAATCGGAGCGAATTCCATACTTGCGAGAGTTGCTTCGTATTTTCACGACATAGGGAAATCGAAACGGCCGCAATATTTCACTGAGAACCAGCAAGAAGGGACAAATCCGCACGATAATATTACACCTTCAATGTCGAATCTTGTGATAAATGAACACGTAAAGCAGGGTGTCGAACAGGCCAGAAGGTACAGGCTTCCGCTTCTTGTGGAGGACGTTATCAAAGAACATCACGGGACAAGAATCAAGAAATTCTTCTTTCACAAGGCAAAGACATTGGGTCAGGAAGAGCGGAGCGACGATTTCAGGTACCCTGGTCCAAAGCCCCAGTTTAAAGAGTCTGGAATAATCATGCTGGCCGATTCGGTAGAGGCGGCGTTCAAGAGCATAAAGAAGCCTACTCCCGCAAAAACCCAGGAGCTGGTCGAAGAGGTTGTCAACGGTATCTACAATGAAAGACAACTTGACCAGAGTGGTCTTGATCTGGATGATCTGGAGAAGATCATTGAAGCCTTCACCAGAGTTCTGATGAGCATGAATCAACAGAGAATCGAGTATCCGAAAGAGACTACTGAAAAGGTGGTGTCGATCAGTGGAGATTCTGATTCAAAACAACACACGGAAGAAGATAGAAGAGAGCAAATTAGCTAGTATTGTAGATAAGGTGATTAGGGCAGAACTTGGAGACAGAGATATTGGAACACTGAACATTCTGCTTACGGATGATTCCGAAATTGAAAGCATAAACAAGGAATTTAGGCACAAAGATGAACCAACAGACGTTCTTTCTTTTCAGTATGGTTTGGAAGAAGAGACGATTGGTGATATGGTAATTTCGCTCGACAGAATCTCCGAACAGGCTGCCGAGTTTGAGAACTCCTTTGAAGAAGAACTCTACTATATCTTGATACACGGTGTGCTTCATGTACTAGGTTATACCCACCATGGATACGATGATGAAGGAGAAGAGATATTTGATCTCCAGAGAGATTACTATACACGATTTGTTGAGGAGGGATAGAGCTTGTCTGATTTCAGACCTTTTAGAGCAGTGAGACCTGCTGAGGGAATGGAGCAAAAGGTCAACTGCCCGCCTTATGATGTCATATCATTTGAAGAAGCCAGAGAGATTGGGAGAAGCCCTGAGAGTTTCGTCCATGTCATCAGAGCTGAGATTGATCTTCCCATGGAATCAAATCATTATGCCGAGTCGGTATATATGAAGGCTAAAGAGAATTTCGAAAGAATGCTACATGATGGAATCCTCGTACAGGAAGAGGAACCGATTTATTACGTTTACTGGCAGAAGATGAAAGATCATGTTCAGATCGGAGTAGTCGGTGGAGCTAGTGTGGAAGAGTATCAGAAAGATCTAATTAAGAAGCATGAACTCACAAGACAGGATAAAGAAGAAGACAGGGAAAAGCATATAAGAACTGTCAATGTAAATACGGGAATGGTCTTCCTCACATTTAGAGCAAATGACAAGCTTGATACTCTTTTGCAGGAGTACTGCAAGCAATTGCCTCTGTCGATGCGAGTCATAGATGAAAACGATGTTGAACATAGACTGTATGCCGTTAAGGAAAAGGAAAAGGTGGCGGAGCTGAGGAGTGCATTTGAAGAAGTCGAGTGCATGTATATTGCCGATGGTCACCATCGTGCAGCATCTTCTTCCAGAGTGAGGGAGGTTCTGAAGGAATCTAACCCGGGGCATACGGGAGATGAAGAGTACAACTTCTTCATGGCAGTAGCGTTTCCCCACTCTCATCTTAAGATAATGGACTATAACAGAGTAGTTCAGGATCTGAATGGTCTGTCCGAGTCGGAATTCTTAGAGAGAGTCAGTCGTGCCTTTGAAGTTGAAGATGCTCCGGAGAGTCCTTTCAGGCCTTTGAAGAGACACGACTTCGGAATGTGCCTTTTGGGAAAGTGGTACAAACTCACCGCAAGAGAAGGCACGTTTGACGCGAAGGACCCCGTCTCCAGCCTGGATGTCGATATACTTCAGAAGAACCTTCTGAGCCCTCTTCTTGGGATCGATAATCCTAGAAAGGATTCAAGGATCGATTTCGTCGGCGGAATTAGGGGCCTGAAGGCTCTTGAAAACAGAATTGCAAACGGCTGGGCGGTTGCGTTTTCGATGTTCCCCACTTCGATGGAGGAACTATTGGCTGTCGCCGATCAGGGAAGGATAATGCCTCCAAAATCGACCTGGTTCGAGCCAAAACTGCGCAGCGGACTTCTGGTTCATTTACTCAGATGAAAACAGGGGCACTCATAGTGGCGGGTGGTTGGGGGCTGAGAATGCATTGCTCCCTTCCAAAACAGTTTATGTCTCTTGCAGGAAAAGAGATATTTGTGAGATCCGTGGAAATATTTCACGGATCTGCTTATGTTGATTTCATTGTACTGGTCATTCAGAAGGACTGGTTAGGCCAGGCGAGGAAGATTCTCGAGGAAAGAGGAATTGACTCAGTAAGTGTCGTATCTGGAGGAGAGACAAGGCAAGAGTCTGTTTACAACGGGCTTTTGTTCTGCGATACAATCAAACCAGAGATAGTGATGATACACGATGCAGCAAGACCTTTCTTTTCGAACAAGCAGATTCCGGAAATCCTTAGACTTGTCACTCCTGGAACGGGAGTCGTAGTAACTGAAAAAGCAACAGATACAGTATATCTGGTGCAAGATGGAGTAGTGGTCGACGTTCCGAATAGAAGTAATCTCAGACGGGCAGAGACCCCACAGACCTTCACGTTTCATGGAATCCTTCAGGCACACAGAAGAGCAGTCGCAGATGGAATTCAAAGCTCAACTGATGATGCGCAACTGTTCATAGGGTTTGGCGGCAGTGTGGTTACTGTCGACTCGATCGTTCCTAACCCAAAGATAACTACTCCTCTCGACTTCAAGATGGCCGAACTGATTATCAATAGAAAATCTGACTTCACTGGAAGAAACTAATACTTGCTTAAAGAGAATTCGGGCACGGAATCCGAGAGCTTGAAAAGTGCTTCAATGCTTCTACCGAAAAAAATACTATCAAAGAAGAACTTCACATCACTGTCCAGATAATTAATCGCATCTTTTTTGTTCATGAACCTTCCTGTCTCGCCGAAGAAGTAGGTTAATGGAGAGAGATTTCTGACCATTGCGAAGTCGACATGTCTCATGCCATTTATGCGTAGGTTGTAGTTCAATTTTACAGAGTCTTCCAGAATCATTGAAAGGAACTCGCCATTGACACCGGATTCCCATTCACTTGAAGTCATCAACAATACTGGATTTGAAAGCGCTGAAACCAATTCCTGAATGGTAAAACCTTCAAGGGTAGGATCGGCCAAGACCATCGGAACTTCTTTGTTTGAGAGCGCATACCGTATGGCGACGGACCCACCTCCGGAATGGCCGTAGAGACCGATGACCTCCATATTCAACCTTTCATAGAAATCTGAATAAGGATCTTCGTTCATATCTCGTAGAAACTCAACTACATAGTCAATATCACGAGAAAGATACTCGGACAGAAACCTGAGTTTATTCTCTCTAGTGTCTAAAGGCAATCCGTCAAGAAGATCGTTTCCCAAAAAATAATAGACGCTATTGTCCGAAAAGGTCACCACTGCACTGGCGCCCGGGTGCTCTATTCCTGCGACAAGATATCCGCTGCTAGCCAGACACTCGGCCAGGGAGGTATGTAATTCACTTGAGGAACATCAGTGGACGCAAGGCTGCCTTCGCAGGAAGTGATGCTGCTTCGCAGGAAGCCTCTCAGGTCAACCGTCTTGGGTCCACCGTCCACCGATAAGATCTCGTCAGTCTCGCCCTCTCTCTTCATCTCGTGGTCCTAAACGAAGAACGAAAAACCTGGACGCGTAACCTCGAAGAATCGTTCTTCCGTTTCTCTCGACGCACTGCCAATTGAGAATGGATACAACTCTTGCAACATGCAACTTACAACTTGGAACTGGTTCTCAAACAAAAAGGAGAGTCAAAAAGAC